>JAUWTR010000272.1 GCA_030614645.1 Candidatus Aminicenantota bacterium | reverse complement strand
GTTATAGTAGGGTCTTTAGCATTTGATACTATTGAGACCCCTAAGGAAAGGAAAGAAAGAATCATCGGAGGCTCATGCTCTTATGCCGCCCTTGCTGCCAGTTATTTTACTAATCCCAAAATTGTAGCTGTGATCGGAGAGGATTTTCCCGCCGGGATCATCGACCTTTTTAAGCAAAAAGGCATTGATACGCGGGGAGTGACCAAAGAATCCGGGAAAACCTTTCATTGGGAAGGACGTTATGGATCTGATCCAAATCAGCGGACGACAATAAAGACCGAATTAAACGTCTTTAAAGATTTTAAGCCCCGCCTACCGAAAGACTACTGTGATCCTGATATCCTATTTCTGGGAAATATCGATCCTGACCTGCAGAAAGATATCTTATCCCAAGCCCGCAGCCCAAAACTTGTGGCCATGGATACCATCAACCTTTGGATCGAGAACAAACCTGATTCTCTCCTGAATGTTTTAGAGCAGGTTGATGTTTTTTTTGCTAATGATGAAGAGGTCAAGCTGATTGCGGATGAGGTTAACCTGATCAAGGCCGGGAATAAATTGCTTAAAAAAGGACCTTCCTTGATGATAATTAAAAAGGGGGAGCATGGTGCCTTGCTGATGGGAAAGGATTTTGTATTTGGAACCCTGGCTTATCCTTGCGAGAATGTTATTGATCCTACAGGTGCGGGAGACAGTTTTGGCGGAGGTTTCCTGGGATATCTGGATAAAGTCAATTCATTTGAGGAAGCTGATATCAGAAAAGCTGCTGTATACGGGAGTGTCATGGCTTCCTTTACTATTGAGGACTTTAGTATTGAGAGGATAAAATCATTAGGAGCTGAAGAGATAGATTCCCGTTTTAACGAGTTTAAAAAGCTTGTCTCATTTTAATTGGAGAAAAAATATGGCAGAAAGAAAACTACCGTTTGAGCCTTATAAGATAAAAACTGTTGAACCTCTGAAAATTACCACCAGGGAAGAGCGGGACAAGGCCCTCAGGGATGCCGGTTTAAATGTTTTTAGTATTCCTGCTGAAAAAGTCTTGATTGACCTACTGACGGACAGTGGGACTTCAGCTATGAGTAACCGGCAGTGGGCTGGGATAATGTTGGGAGATGAATCCTATGCTGGAGCAACAAGCTATTTTCGCTTTGATAAATCTGTTAAAAATGTTTTTGGTTTCAAACATGTCATCCCCACTCACCAGGGAAGAGCTGCAGAGCGGATTCTTTTCCAGGTATTGTTAAAAGCAGGGGACTATGTTCCAAGTAATATCCATTTTGACACAACCCAGGCAAATATTGAAGTGCTGGATGCGCGGGCTGAAGATTTAATCAAGGTAGAGGCCTATGATCCTGAGATTGTCGTCCCATTTAAAGGGGATATTGATCTGGAAAAATTGGAGAAATTTATTCAAGACAAGGGCCCGGAAAATATCCCCTTGGTTATGATGACCATTACCAATAACAGCGGCGGCGGGCAGCCTGTATCTATGGAGAATATTCGGGAGACCAGCCGTATCTGCCGCAAGTATGGGCGGCCTTTTTTTCTGGATGCCTGTCGTTTTGCCGAAAATGCCTTTTTTATAAAAAAAGGCGAGAATGGTTATTCATCCAAATCTATCCTTGAAATAGCTCGAGAGATATTTTCTTATGCGGACGGCGCTACTATGAGTGCCAAAAAAGATGCGCTGGTGAATATCGGGGGCTTTATATGCCTGAATGATGATGGTTTAGTGCAAAAACTCAGAAATAACCTTATTGTCAGTGAAGGATTTCCAACTTACGGAGGCCTTGCCGGTCGCGACCTCGAAGCAATTGCCCGGGGATTGGAAGAAGTTGTTGACCAGGATTATTTAGCTCACCGTATCGACCAAGTAGGATACCTCTGGGATCTATTAAACGAAGCGGGAGTTCCGGTTTATGCCCCTGCTGGAGGACATGCTGTTTATATTCTGGCGGATAAATTTCTTCCTCATATTCCCCGCGAGCAGTATCCGGGTTGGGCTTTGACTGTTGCCCTATATCGGGAGTCTGGGATACGGGCTGTTGAGATCGGCGGAGTTATGTTCTCCGGAAAAGATGAAAAAACTGGGAAGGACAAATTCCCGGAACTGGAATTAGTCCGCCTGGCTATTCCGCGAAGGGTATATACGGCATCTCATCTAAACTTTGTAGCTCAGGCTCTAATCGACCTTTATAAAGAACGAGAAAAGGTGAAAGGATTAAAAATCACCTATCAAGCTCCTAATCTTAGACATTTCACAGCCCGCTTCGAACAGATTTAGTCTGGGGTAGGTTATATTGTTTGATTGTAATATAATTTAAGTATTGGTAAAATATCTACAAAGCTTCAGTAAATTTTTAAAAGAATGAATGTATTTGAAGAATTTCCGAAGATAATAAGTGCATTTGAAGATGAAGATTTGAGATATGCTCTTGTAGGTGGAGTAGCAATGGCCTTTCATGACGAACCCCGGTTTACTAAAGATATTGACATTTTACTGATTCCTGAGGACATAGCAAAGTTGGAAAAAATCCTTTCTAAAAATGGATATGTTGAATCTACTGCTCCCTGGACTTTTAAAAATGTTGATATGACCTTACACAGATATCTAAAGATTGAGGAAAAGGAACATTTGCAGCTAGATGTGTTAACAGCAAATGAGAAAAGATCTAAACAAATAATTAAGAATGCATTAGAAGCTGAGTCAGAACAAGGGATAGTACGAGTAGCTACAAAAAAAGATTTGATATGGATGAAAAAGCAACGCGATTCTGACCAGGACAAAGTAGATATTAAGAAATTAGAAGATGATAAAAATGAAGAGAATAGATAGGGTATTTAAGGAATTAAGCTCATTGTATGAATTAAATAAAATTATAACTACCTATCAGATGCGGTAAAACCACATTAGAGGCAGCCAGAGCTGATAGGCATAAGGAATTTTCTTGTGGTTCACAAGTACTTCGGTTGTGCTCCAATTATGTACCAGGTTAAAAAGCAAAAATAGCTCTTCTACATCTTTTGGGGTATAGGTTGCCGCATGACGGATCCATTCGCCGCTGCCGTCTTCCCTGTAGGTTGGCATCCTTCTGGCCAGATCGACCGCTTTTTTATATTTTGGGGAAGTTTTATAGCCGAACTCTATCGTAATTTTAAATTCTTTGGCTTTTGTGTCAGGGTGAAGTATGCTATCCAATTTTTCCTTTATGGATCCATCGTTGCTGCTGTTTTTCCACCTGCTCATATTAATCCTAAATAAAATCTTATGAATTTTATAGGCTATCCACGCCTATTTGTCAAATGATACTTGAATATTTGACAAGAGGGCGAAAAAAGAATAAAAGATGTATCTTTAACTACAAAGTGTGGAGATTTTTTACTGGTTATTGTTGGTTGGATCGTTATGGCTTTGATTGCCATTTTATCTAAATGGATTTCTAAACTGATAGTAATAAACGGAATAAATCCTTTTGAGGCTATTATGGTCGGAATAATTATTGGGGCAGTCGCCCGCAATGCCGGCCTGTTTCCGAAGAAATGGCAACCGTATTTAAAAAAATTTGAAACACCTCTTCTTTGG
>JAUWTR010000276.1 GCA_030614645.1 Candidatus Aminicenantota bacterium | reverse complement strand
TGTGAATTGTAAAACATGAAATGTTATGGTAAAAGATTTGTATCTTATGAAATTCTGCTGCGGCTGAAGCGACATTGAAGATTTAGCCTTCTGAGAGCGCTATTTGAGGGAACCCGGCAAAGCCGGGCTGGGAGCATGTTTGACCCACGGACGGGGGGAGTTGCGCAGCAGCCGAAAAGAGCGGTCGAAGAATGGCGTTAAAAATCTGAACGAGCTCAAGCCACATCTAAATTTCATAATATTACTTTGATTTTTAGAGAGGATTTAATATGATAAAAAATTAAAATTAGAATGAAAGGGAGTCTATCCATGAAAAACCGGCTTAAAAAACTAACCGTATTTATTTTGGGAGCAGCAGGAGTTATCCTCCTGTTTTGCGGGGTCTCTTCTGCTGAGGACAAAAATGTGACTATAGACCCTGTACTTTATAAAAATTTAAAATACAGGTTTGTAGGCCCCACCAGGGGAGGGCGTGTAACTGCTGTCACTGGAATTCCTGATGCTCCCTTGACATATTATATGGGCTCAACAGGCGGGGGAGTCTGGAAAACTATAGATGGAGGAATTACCTGGGATAATATTTCCGATGGATTCTTTAAAGTAGGCTCTATAGGTTCTGTTTAGATTGCTCCTTCCGACTCAAATGTAATTTATGTTGGTACTGGCTCAGCCAGCCCCAGAGGAAATATATCCACTGGCAGAGGAATCTACAAATCCACAGATGCCGGCAAGACCTGGAAGCTTATGGGCCTGGATACTGAAGTTCAGATCGGGAAAATCCAGATTCACCCTGACGATCCTGACCTAGTTTATGCTGCTGTGCTGGGAAACATATTTGGTCCCAGCCCTGAAAGAGGTGTTTACCGTTCCCGGGATGGCGGCGAGAATTGGGACAAAGTACTTTTTATAAATGATAAAACAGGCTGTATTGATCTGGTTATGGATTCTACAAACCCTCGCATCATCTATGCCGGCATGTGGCAGGCTGAAAGAAAACCCTGGACTATTATTGATGGGGGCAAAGACGGGGGTGTGTATAAAACCACAAACGGAGGAGATACCTGGAAACAGCTTAAAGGCGGCCTTCCGACCGGCATTGTAGGGCGTGTAGGTGTGGCAGTTTCGCCGGTTAATCCGGAAAGAGTCTGGGTCATCCAGGAATCTATTGATGAGAAAAAAGGCGGCATATTTATGTCAGAGGATGCCGGGAAAAACTGGAAGAGAGTAAACCGGGGCCATAATTTCCGGCAGCGGGCCTGGTATTATTCCAGGATATTTGCCGATCCAAAAGCTGAACACACAGTTTATGTTTTAAACACAGGGTTTTATAAATCTCTTAATGACGGCAAAGAATTTGAAAAGATCCGCAATCCTCATGGGGATAATCACTGCCTCTGGATAAACCCCAAAAACCCGGATATAATGATTCAGAGCAATGATGGGGGAGCAAATGTGTCCTTTAATGGAGGAAAATCCTGGTCCACCCAGATGAATCAGCCCACTGCAGAGATATACCGGGTGACAGTTGATAATCAATTCCCTTACAGGGTATATGGAGACCAACAGGATAACTCCTCAATATCTATATCCAGCCAGGGGAGGCCGAATCAATATTTTTATTCAGTAGGCGGCGGCGAAAGCGGCCATATTGCAGTGGACCCAAGAAATCCGGATGTAATCTACGCCGGGAAGTATATTGGGATCTTAACCCGCCTTGACAGGAAAAACGGACATGAAAAAGGAATCAATGCTTATCCTGAGCTGCATGATGGAATCGCCGGACGTGATCTTAAATACAGGTTCCAATGGAATTTCCCTATCAGGTTTTCCCCCTATGATCCAAAAGTCCTCTATATAACCTCTAATTATGTCCACAGATCCATAGATGAGGGCCAGACCTGGAAGGTCATAAGCCCTGACCTGACTCAAAACATCGATGCTTACCTGGGCCGGGCCGGCGAACCTATCCAGCATGATTGTACGGGAGTGGAGACATACTGCACCATTTTTGCTTTTGAAGAATCACCGCTTGAAAAGGGAGTGCTTTGGGCAGGCTCGGATGACGGTTTAGTCCATGTTTCACGAGATGACGGAAAAAACTGGGAAAACATTACTCCCAAAAATATGCCTAAAGAGGGAACAGTAAATATGTTTGACATTTCCGCCAAATATCCGGGGCGGGTTTTTATGGCAGTTTATAAATACCGGGACAATGATTTTAAACCCTATATTTTTAGGACAGAAAATTACGGAAAATCCTGGGACCTACTAACAGATGGAAACAATGGCATCCCTGATGATTATTTTGTAAGAGTAGTGCGGGAAGACCCTAACCGGAAAGGGCTTCTCTATGCAGGGACTGAATTCGGGATGTTTATCTCATTTAATGATGGAAAACACTGGCAGAAATTTCAGCTTAATCTACCCATCACCCCTATAACTGATATGATGGTCTTTCAAAAGGATTTGGTTGTTTCCACCCAGGGAAGAGCATTCTGGATTTTGGATGACATTTCTCTTATTCCTCAATTCAAAAAAGAACAGGCAGGGAAAAATACTGTTTTGTTTAAACCGGAAAATACTTATAGGACCCAGGTGCGGGGCACGCTTTCCAGACTCTCAGTGTATTTCTATCTAGGGGAAAAGATCGAAAAATCTGATTCTATCAAAGTTGAAATACTTGACCGGGAGGATAAAGTTATTTATACATTTGATAAAGTAAAAGCTGAAAAAGGGTTAAACAATCTTACGTGGGACTTAACATACAAAGCCCCAGAGAAGATCAAGGAAGCAGTGATCTCCTTAAGTTATACCAGAGGCCCTAAAGCTGTACCTGGAACATATAAGGTGAAGCTTACAAAAGGAGAAGACACTCAAATACAGAGTTTTGAGGTATTAAAAGACCCCAGGTGGAAGACAATCTCAGTTAATGACCTGCAGGAGCAGTTTGACCTTCAGGTTAAAGCAGGAGAAAAGTTTGCTTTAAGCCACAAACTCATCAAAAAAGTACGGGATATAAGAGAACAGGTCAAAAATATTTCCTCCCGGGCGGGAAAAGCAGGTTTCAGTAAAGACATTAAGACCGCTGCTGAAAAACTCGAAAAAAAGCTTGATTCTCTGGAGGAGGACCTTATCCAGACTAAAAATGAAAGTGACCAGGATCCCATTAATTATCAGGTCAAACTTGACAACCAGCTTGCTTATCTATATTCAGCTGTCCATTCCCAGGACTCAAAACCCACCCAGGCGATTTTCGACAGGTTTAAAGACTTAAACGAACAGCTTACCAAAGCTGAGGTGATTTTTAAGAGTTTGTTGGAAAATGAAATAAAGGATTTTGAAAAGCTGCTTGTAGAAAATGATATTCCCAGAATCATAATCAATAACTGAACTATTCATGAAAATTGTCAGGTGATTTTATTTTTCCCCCTTATGTATGGTATATAATTCAGTGTGTTTAAATTATTCGATCGTTATATATTTAAAGAGATCTTTTCTCCCTTTGCTATCGGGCTTCTAGTATCGACATTTGTCCTTTTGATGAACCAGATCCTTGTTCTT
>JAUWTR010000135.1 GCA_030614645.1 Candidatus Aminicenantota bacterium | reverse complement strand
CACGAAATGCCTAAATTCGCTCGCTATTGCGTACTGTTGCGAAAATTGGAAAAGTTGATTTACCCAGAGAAAAGATGGTAGCGGGGGTTGGATTTGAACCAACGACCTCCGGGTTATGAGCCCGACGAGCTACCAGACTGCTCTACCCCGCAGTATCCGGATGTATTATAGCAAAAACTTTTTTTTTGTCAAAATAAATTCCATCTATTTTTGTTTATCTATACTATTTTAATGATTCAACATCTTTTCATGTCGATGATTGATTTATTCCTTGACATTGACTTGTATAAAAAAATAAAATGGGCTCTCAAAAATGTCTTATTTTTTATTTTTCCTACTCGCCATAATAAGTGTCACCTCCATTCTGGCAATGATCTTAATCAAAAATCAGGCATATAATGCTCTTCTGTTAATTCTTGCTTTTACCTGTACAGGAGGATTGTTCGCACTTATCGGGGCTTCTTTTATCGCTACAATACAGATCATCATCTATGCCGGGGCAATTATGATCCTTTTTGTGTTTGTTGTTATGATGATAAACGTCCGGCGTGGCATCCCGCCCGAGAGAAAAAAATGGACGATCTATTTTTCCATCTTTGTTGCTGTTGTATTTTTAGCTGAATTATTTTTTGCTTTGAAAGGCACACTCGCTCCGCTCAGTACAGCCGGGATAGAACAGTCCTCTGATCCGACCAGTCTTGGACGCCTTCTTTTTACAGAATATCTATATCCTTTTGAGATCACTTCCATCCTGATCATTGCTGCTCTGGTTGGATCGATCATACTGGTCAAGAAAAAAGAAAACAATGATTCCAATTAGCTACTTTATTGTTTTAAGTTTTATTCTTTTTTTTCTGGGTATTGTTGCCTTTTTTGTTAAAAAGGACCTGCTCACCCAATTCATGGCCGTTGAGATCATGCTCAATGCAGCGAATCTCGCTTTTATAGCCTTTGCCAAATCCGCCAATGCCCTAGACGGCCAGGTGATCGTTTTTTTTGTCATAACTGTGGCCGGAGCTGAAGCAGCCATCGGCCTTGCTATCATTCTTCTGATCTTCAGACACAGAAAAACCATCAAGACAGAAGACATCAACCTAATGAAGGGATAATATGACAGACTTTTTTTGGCTCATACCATTTTTCCCTCTAGTAAGCACTATCATTTTTGTGATATTCGGACGAAGATTCCCAAAGAAATATGTCTCTTTTCAGGCATGTTTTGCAGTTCTTGCTTCGTTCGTACTGGCAGCCATCTCATTTTTGAGCATGTTGAATGCCGGACCCAGCCATTCCCTTCTTGAAAAAAACCTCTTTTCATGGATCAATGCCGGAAGTTTTAAAGTAAACCTCTCCTTTCAGTTCGACTCTCTTACAGCTGTCATGGTCCTGGTTGTCTCATTAGTAGGATTCTTGATCCATATCTACTCTGTAGGCTATATGTCAAAAGACAAAAGCTATACACGTTACTTCGCCTACCTCAATCTTTTTGTATTTTTCATGCTGGTTCTTGTTATGGCTTCCAATCTTGTTTTGATGTTTGTCGGATGGGAGGGAGTAGGGCTCTGTTCCTATCTTCTGATCGGATTCTGGTTTGAAAAACATTCTGCCGCCAATGCGGGAAAAAAAGCTTTTATAGTGAACAGGATCGGAGATGCAGGTTTTCTCATCGGCATCCTGTTTATTGTCGTTCATATTGGAAGCACGGAATTCAGCGCTATTAATAAGGCGGTACTTGGCGGCGTTTTAACTCCTGCCCTGGCGACATTGATCGGGATCTTGCTGTTTATAGGAGCTACCGGCAAATCAGCACAGCTTCCTCTTTATATCTGGCTTCCGGATGCAATGGAAGGCCCAACACCAGTCAGCGCTCTCATCCACGCCGCAACAATGGTCACAGCCGGTGTTTACATGGTTGCTAGAATGAATCTGCTATATTCCATGTCTCTTACAGCAAGCAATATTATTGCCATTGTGGGAGGGCTGACTGCAATTTTTGCCGCCACTATGGCTCTCACCCAGAATGACATAAAGAAAATTCTTGCCTACTCCACAATTTCCCAGTTGGGATATATGTTTATTGGATGCGGCGTAGGAGCTTACGCGGCTGGAATTTTTCATCTATACACTCACGCTTTTTTTAAAAGCCTGCTCTTTCTGGCAGCCGGCAGCGTAATGCATGCCTTGTCCGGCGAATTAAATGTACAGAAAATGGGAGGATTAAGAAAATACCTTCCACGCACTTACTATCCTTTTCTTATTGGTGCTATTGCCATTGCCGGAATTCCTTTCTTTTCGGGATTTTTCTCCAAGGATGCTATCCTGACCCATGCGTTTGCCCAGGGGCAGTATGCTGTATGGGCAATGGGGATTTTAGGCGCCGTTATGACTGCTTTTTACATGTTTCGTCTGATCTTCCTCACCTTTCATGGAAAAGAAAGGCTTGAGCCGGATGTCAAAAAACATATCCATGAATCTCCCCCTGTGATGACCATACCACTGGCCATTCTGGCATTCTTTTCCATTATTGCAGGATATATCGGGCTTCCAGCCGTTGTAGGCAAAAACTATAACTGGTTCGGAAATTTCCTGGATCCTGTAATCCACTCCGGTCATGAGGCTCATATCAGCATGGGAACAGAGTGGTTTTTAATACTGATATCAGTGGCTGTGGCTGTTGCAGGGATATTTATTGCTTACATCTTTTATATCCGAAAAACTCAGATCCCATCCACGCTTATCAAGAAATTCCCTTTCATTTATAAACTGCTTTACAACAAATATTATGTGGACGAAGCTTATAATGCTGTTTTTGTCAACCCTATGATCAGGGGATCGGAAATTATCTATGACAATTTCGATCTGAAGATCATTGATGGGGCTGTAAACGGCTCCGCAAAAATAGCGGTTTGGTCAGGAAGACTCCTGAGCCGGTTCCAGACAGGTTTTTTAAAAGACTATGCTTTGATATTTCTTTTGGGCGCAATTCTTGTTATTGGCTTTTTATTGTTTTAAAAAATGAACATTCCAATTATAAGCATCATAACTTTCTTACCTTTAGCATGTGCACTCCTTCTTATCTTTATTCCTAAAGACAAAGAAAATACACTGCGGACAATCGCGTTTATCATCACCCTGCTTACCTTTGTCATATCGCTGACTCTCTTTTTCAATTTCGATTCTACGACCGCAGATCCGCAATTCGTTGAAAAAGCCTCGTGGATCGGTTACGGCATAAATTACCATGTCGGGATCGACGGGATAAGTCTTTTTATGGTTCTGCTGACGACCTTTCTCATGCCCATCGTACTTTTATCTTCATGGTCGTATATTAAGAACAGAGTCAAAGAATATCTGATCTTTATGCTCATTTTGCAAACAGGCATGATCGGGGTTTTTGTATCCTTCAATCTTTTCCTTTTTTATGTATTCTGGGAAGCCATGCTCATCCCCATGTATTTCCTGATCGGTGTGTGGGGAGGCAAGCGCAAGATCTATGCCACTGTTAAATTCGTACTGTTCACCATGTTCGGCAGTCTTCTGATGCTGGTGGCGATCTTTTTTCTCTATTCCATGTTTTATAAAGCAACAGGCACCTATTCCTTAAATATACTTGATTTCCAGAATATGATCCTCAACCCCAACATTCAAATGTGGCTTTTCCTTGCTTTCGGGATTGCTTTTGCCATCAAAGTTCCCATGTTCCCTTTCCACACATGGCTGCCTGATGCTCACGTCGAAGCTCCCACAGGCGGCTCTTTTATCCTGGCTGCTGTTTTGATCAAAATGGGAACCTATGGTTTTCTTCGTTTTGCCATGCCCATGTTCCCGGACGCCCTCCATAAAGCACTCCCCTACCTCGCTGTTTTATGCTTGATCGGCATTATTTACGGGGGGCTGATGGCATTGATCCAAAAAGATGTCAAAGCCCTTGTCGCTTATTCCAGTGTCAGCCATATGGGTCTTATCATGCTTGCGGTATTCGCATTAAATATAGAAGCCATGGAAGGTGCGATCTATCAAATGCTGAATCATGGTCTCAGCACTGGAGCATTGTTTATGTGTGTCGGCATCTTATATGAAAGGAGCCATACACGTCTTATTAAAGATTTTGGAGGTGTCAGCAAACAAATGCCTGTTTTTTCAGCATTTTTCATGATCGTTATTCTTTCCTCTGTGGGGCTTCCCGGTTTGAACGGATTTATTGGAGAGATCCTCTGCATCTTCGGCATATTTAAATCCAATCACCTTTTAGCTATCCTTGCTGTATCGACCATCATCCTGGCAGCCGCATATCTACTCTGGATGTTCCAAAGGGTGATGCAGGGCCCGATCACAAACAAAAACATATTGTCTTTTAAAGATCTTAATAGAAGAGAGATCATTCAGTTTATTCCCATCATTGTTATGATGTTCTGGATGGGTATTTTCCCAAATACCTTTTTAAACAAAATAGATGCTTCTGTGACACATCTTCTGAATCAGATAAAAAAAAGAGAGATAATATTTGCTCAGGCAAAGAATCAGAACAAGCCTGTTATATACGATGAAGGAGAAGAGGAACTCCAATGAATACCTTTTCAGCACTAACTCCCCTATTGATCATTGTCGGCGGCGCACTTCTTGTTATGATCCTTGAAGTTTTTTTAAAAAAAGAGAAGAAAGATTATCTTGCTTATATATCAATTGTATTTCTTCTGGGCAGCATCTATACAGGCTTAAGATTCTGGAATCAAAACCCCTCCTATTTCAAAGGAAAACTCCTGCTGGATAATTTTGCCCTTTTTTTTGTCTTTCTTTTAGCCATTGCAACTATCCTCGTGACCCTGATATCCATTAAGTATCTTTTTCTTCAAAATACAAATCACGGGGAATACTATGCACTGCTTCTCTTAGCCCTGTCCGGAATGATTATCATGGTTTCCTCTACGGATTTTTTAATCATTTTTCTTGGGCTTGAGGTCTTGTCAGTTTCCAGCTATGCTCTTGCAGGACTGAAACGAGGAGATCCTCTATCTTCCGAAGCTGCGGCTAAGTATTTCCTTTTGGGATGCTTTGCATCTGCTTTTATAATATTCGGACTTGCTCTTCTTTACGGCGTTACTCAAAGTACTGATATAACAGTTTTTGTTCAGAGCTTTGCCGACCCTAATCTCAGTCTTCTGGCCATAGCCGGTATCGGCCTTATTATTATAGGACTTGGATTCAAGATCGCTGTCATCCCCTTTCATATGTGGACACCGGATGTTTATCAAGGCTCTCCTACTCCTGTCACGGCTTTCTTTTCTGTTGGGCCTAAAGTCGTGGGCTTTGCTGTCTTGATGCGCATCTTTCAGCCCTACTGGCGTGTGGCCGTAAGTACAGAAGCTGTATTCGCAGCACTTTGGATTATTGCAGTGCTTACCATGGTTTTCGGAAACCTCATTGCTCTCCGCCAAACAAATGTAAAAAGAATCCTAGCTTATTCAAGTATCGCTCATGCCGGATATCTTCTAGTCGCTATCCTGTCACAGGATAATGCCGGCCTCCTTTTTTATCTGCTGGTTTATATCTTTATGAATGTCGGAGCTTTTTCCGCAGTCATTGCTTTAAGCAAAAAGGATAAAGAATACTTGGAACTGGATGACTATGCCGGGATCGGATTTAAATATCCTTGGATCGGGGCAACGTTCT
>JAUWTR010000258.1 GCA_030614645.1 Candidatus Aminicenantota bacterium | reverse complement strand
CCAGAAAAGCCCTCAGTGTGAACTCACCAGGTCTGGCATGTCTGGCTCCGGCCTTAATTCCTTGGCGCACTGCTTCTTCAAGGATCACCGGACTGCCATGGCAGCTGAGCTCTATTACATCTTCGGTTGTATAGGACTTAGGCGCCGGGAAAAAAGTCAAATAAGCTTCTTCAAATATTTCATTATGCTTAATATCATAAAGATTACCCAGAATGGTTTTTCTGGGAGGAACGGTGTTTTTTTTGTTTTTTGGTTTGAAGATTATTTTTGCAATAGATAGGGATTGTTTTCCACTTAAACGAACTACCCCCAGCCCCCCAAAACCTAAGGGAGTTGACACAGCAATAATTGTATCTTCAAACATTAAGCTGAGTACAATTTTCAGGAGGTCTCGCTTTTCATCTGAAAGACTTTGATCCTTTTCAGAAATCCGCTTCCTATGCTTTCTGTCGATATTCCTGATATATGGTTGACCGTGACATGCACAAGCCTACGTTCATAGGGATTCATAGGATCAAGTATCTCATTTTGCCCAGATTTCCTGACACGACCGGCGATATGTCTTGCATAATCTTTTAATTCTCTCTCTTTCTGTTTGCGGAAAAAATCGCAGTCGGCTTGTACTTTATGGGGAGATACTTTATTTAAAATATGCTGCAATGCCAACAACAATTCCCCCTCTTTCTGAAGCAAAATTAACTTATCCGGGCCTTCAAAAATAAGAGAGAGGATATCATCTTTTCTTTTTGCGACATATTGTATATCTATGGGCAAGAGCTTGAGAAGGGGATCTAAAAACTCTTTTTCAAAATTTTCTTTGGATTTATTCTTTGGCCAGGCAGTGATAACGATCTCTTTTGTTTTAGTCCCAAAAAGTTTGGTTTTTTCAGCGACAATCTCGTAGTTGAACTGAGAGCGGGGGATTTTTAAAACATGTTCAGCATGGCTTATTACATCTTCCAGGTTTCTTCCTTTAAACTCTTGTCTTTCTCTATTTTTTTCTTCTTTTTCCATGAGTTTCTCTCTTTTTCTTATGCATAAAACGGTTCATAATATATTGCTGTCCGATCTGTAGAACATTATTGGTCAACCAGTAAAGAACCAGTCCGCATTGAAAATTCATAAAGAATATAGTCATAATGACTGGCATAAAAAGCATCATCTTTTTCTGAGTAGCATCACCGGCTGAAGGAGTCATCTTCTGGCTGATAAACTGAGTGATGCCCATAAGAATGGGAGTGATATAATATGGGTCTTTCGCAGAAAGGTCGGTTAACCATAGAATAAAAGGAGCATGCCGGAATTCAATAGCTACTATCAACAGGCGGAAGAATCCCCAGAAAATCGGCAGCTGAATAAGCATAGGGAGGCAACCTCCTGCAGGATTAACTCCTTGCTCCTTATAGAGCTTCATAGTCTCTTCATTCATTTTGCGGCGTTGATCTATATCCTTTTTTGCTTTTTTATATTTTGACTTCAGCGCTTTGATCTTCGGCTGTAATTCTTGCATCTTGGACATGGACTTTGTACTGCTGTAGGTAAGCGGAAAGAAGAGTATTTTTATAAGGATTGTCAAGATAATAATACTGAAGCCCCAGTTCGGGATCACATTATGAACAGCTTTGATAGCTACATACAGGATTTCTGCTATAAAACCAAATAATCCGAATCTAACTAGTTTTTTGGTATTAGGACCAAGCTTGGATAGATTATCAAAAGATTTAGGCCCGATATAAGCCTTGTTTGCGTAGTTTACAGCCATGAAATAATAGGGAACCTGGTCTATTGTTTCTCTGAGAAATACGGTGCTGGTTTTTTGGGGGGAAGTTAAAAAGAGGGCAGTAACATAGTGATCGTCGTAAGCTGCCCAGCTAACAAAATTATACATGCTTTTTTCAGGGTCATACTTTATTTCATTCTGATGATGGGCTTTAGCAGCAGTATATACAGTTATTCCAGTTGCTCCCCCGTATCGTGATTTTTGTGCTTCGGGGGAAGTGTTGCCGATTGTTGGGCCCCAGATAATATTCGGCTCGATCTTCTGCCCGTTTTTCCAGAGGTTTATTGTTATGTCAAAATCATAGAGACCACCTCTAAACTTAAATATCTTTTCTGCTTTATTACCTTTATCATCTGCAAACAAGAACCGAACCTCACCTTCCTTGCCGTTATCCAATTGCAGGGAATTCCGGGACGGTTCAAAAAGGGCGTTGTTTATAGTATTGTCAAATTCAGGGTCATCTGTCCTTAGCCAAAATGGATATCTGCCTATTTTTTGAGAATAGGAAGAGACAATCTCCAAGTCTTCTCCGTTTTGATCTTTATGTTCTCTAAGCCTCCAACTTGTTAGTACCGCTCCTTTACTACTCCACACAGCATGATACTTGGATGTGTCAATAGTTACCTTAGCTTCTCTCTGTTCGATTGTAGGCTCAAAATCTTCCGGTTCCTTGGCTTCCACTGCCTCTGCCGGAACCTTTCTATCCGACAGTGTTTTAGCGGGAATTTGCGCAAGTTCTTGATTTGTCTCAACCGGAGTTTTCTGAGGAATAGGCGTAGGCGGTTTTTTCGGGGCGAAAAAGGCCTGATAAAGAAACAGAATTAAAAAGGAGAGGACAATAGCGAGCAATAATCGTTTTTCCATGAAAATATCCTTTATGGAACTGGATCGACTCCACCAGAATGAAAGGGGTGGCATTTCAGGAGTCTTTTAGTTCCTAAATATAATCCCTTGTATAAACCATGCTTTTCTATGGCAATGTAAGTATAGCTTGAACACGTCGGGTAAAAGCGACAGTTCTGACCAAAAAGGGGCGACAGATATGATCTATAACTTTTAATTAAAAATAAAATAACTTTTTTCATTCAACTCGACTTTTTATATTTATGTTTGTTATTGCTTTTAAATATTCATCATGGACCATTTTCCAGGATGCGTTGTGAATTCCCTTGTTGGCGATTGCGATAATATCCAACGAAGTTTTAAGTGCCTCTTTATTCCTCCGGAATAATGTCCGTATCCATCTTCTAACTTTGTTACGTTTAACAGCATTTCCTACATTTTTTATGCTGGCAATTGCAGCCAATCTGGAAAAGTTCAAATCGTTTGGAAGATAAATAAGACTGATGTATCTCCCATTAAAGCGATTTCCTTTTCTATACAGCAATGAAAAATCTTTCTGCTTTCTAATCCTCTCCTTAGGATTTAAAGATTCAAACATCAAGCAGACAGTCTTTTCCTGCCTTTTTTTCGTCTATTTTTAATAATATGCTGTCCGCCCTTGGTTCTCATGCGGACTAGAAAGCCATGATTTTTTTTTTCTTTTTCTTTTATTTGGTTGAAATGTTCTTTTCATCGTATCTGCTTCTCTATAAGATTAAGTCATGTATATTAATAAACCACGCCATTTCTGTCAAGACCTAAAACTACCTAAAACTACAGTTGACTCTAGCGGGGCGATAGTCTATAATTATATTGCTACTATGGATAGATTCATCATTGGGGATAAAGTTATTTACCCTACCCAGGGAATTGGGATTATAGAAGATGTCCAGGATGAAAACCTTTACGGTGAGGATTTCCATATTTACCATTTGCGGATCAGGGCCAACAATACATTAATAATGGTTCCTTCTGCCAATACAGAGGAAATTGGAATCCGGAAACTTATATCTGAGAAAAAAATCAAGAATGTCTATGCTTTCATGCGGAATGGTAGTGTTAAGGTATCAAAAAATT
>JAUWTR010000038.1 GCA_030614645.1 Candidatus Aminicenantota bacterium | reverse complement strand
TTCTGAGCAAGCTCTGCTGCTTCAATAGTACCCCCCACATTTAAAAAGGCAAATTCAATTCCTTCGGCACTATATGGGATCTCAAGAGCCTGGAGTTCAGATGAAGAAAGTTTTCCTGCCTTTATCTTTTTTATATATCTTTGCGAGTGAACAAATAAAAGGGCTTTATCATCCGGCATTGAAGGGGAAATAAATTTTTCCTTTTTTGCTCCTGATCTCAGCAGCCTTTCATAGATAAGACGGTATTTTTTTATGGGAAACACATGCTCCTCCAAATCGACCATCCAGTAGGAGTCGCTGTAGACAAATTTGAAGGGAAATTTTTCGCGCCATAAATGTTTAAGGAATTTACTAAAATCAACCATTTATAATTTAAAATACCAGAAAACAGCCGGGGATACAAATGAACGGACTTCAGTTCTTTTGGAGCAAATAGTAAGAAATTATTGTTTTTGCTGATTCTCCTGCAAAGTAACCTGAGCGGCAGCAAGCCTGGCAATGGGGATCTGATAGGCCGAGCAGCTGACATAATTCAATCCAATCTTGTGGCAAAAGAAAATCGAGCGGGGATCTCCACCATGAACACCACAAATACCTACTTTTAGATTCGGCCGGTTTTTACGGCCCTTTTCTACAGCCCACTTCATCAGCTCTCCAACTCCATCTATATCCACGGTCGTAAAAGGATTATCTTTCCATATCCCATGAGTCAGGTAGTGGTTAATAAATGCCGCCCCATCATCCCGCGAAATACCAAATGCTGTCTGGGTAAGGTCATTGGTCCCAAAGGAGAAAAATTCAGCCTCTTCAGCCACCTTATCCGCTGTAATTGCAGCTCTGGGTATCTCTATCATAGTCCCGACCGTATAATCAAGTTCGACCTCATATTTTTTGATCACATCTTCTGCAATTTTGACAATTATCTTTTTCTGGTCTGCAAGCTCCTCTACCGAGCCAATCAGCGGAACCATGATCTCAGGACAAACCTTAGTTCCTTCCTTCACCAGCTGACAGGCGGCTTCAAATATGGCTTTGGCCTGCATCTCTATAATTTCGGGAAAAGTCACGCCTAAACGGCATCCCCGGTGCCCAAGCATAGGATTAAACTCGGATAGAGCTCTGACTCTTTCCAACAGTTTCTCCAGTTCCTTTACTTTTTTATCATCTCCGCGTCCGGAAGCTTTAAATTCAGCGATCTCTACCATCAGGTCCTCTTTTTTGGGTAAAAATTCATGCAGGGGAGGATCAAGAGTGCGGATGGTTACCGGATTTCCATGCATAGCCTTAAACAATTCAAAAAAATCTTTTCTCTGAAAGGGAAGTAGTTTATCCAGATATTTACGCCTGTCCTCTTCCGTCTCCGAGAGGATCATTTCTTTTATAAAAGGAAGCCTCTCTTTCTCAAAAAACATGTGCTCGGTCCGGGTCAGGCCTATGCCTTCAGCTCCGAAAGCAAAAGCTATTTCAGCGTCTTCAGGAGTATCAGCGTTTGCCCGGACACTCATCCGCCTGACTTCATCCGCCCAGGAAAGAAGCTTGGTAAAGTATTGATATATTTCAGAATCATCAGGTTTAAGTTCACCTTTTACTACCCGGATGATCTCGGAAGGTTTGGTTTTAATCTCACCCAGCAATACTTGACCGGAAGCTCCGTCGATCGAAATGGCTTCACCTTCTTTAACTTTTTTGCCTCCCAACTGAAAATATTTTCCCTCTTCATCCAGGACAAGAGCTCCGCATCCGACGACCGCAGGTTTACCCATCTGGCGCCCCACAACCGCAGCATGAGAAGTCATTCCTCCGGTAGCAGTCAATATCCCCTGAGAAGCGCTCATCCCATGGATGTCATCAGGAGAGGTTTCTTCCCGTACCAAGATTACCTGTTTTCCTTCTGCTCCCCAAGTGACTGCTTCCTCAGAACTAAAGACTACCTGACCGGCCGCAGCTCCGGGTGAAGCTGCCAGCCCTTTAGCCAGCTCTTCCGCTTTTGACTTCTCATCAATATCAAAAACCGGATGGAGAAGTTGGTCTAAAGCCTGCGGATCGACCAGCATGAGCGCTTCTTTCTTGCTGATCAACTCTTCTTCTACAAGGTCAACTGCTATTTTTACTGCTGCCTGGCCGGTTCTTTTTCCGCTGCGTGTCTGGAGCATATAGAGTTTTTTCTCCTGCACTGTAAATTCAAAATCCTGCGCATCTCCATAATGTTTTTCCAGTTTTGAAGTGATATCACTTAACTCTTTATAGACTTCAGGCATTCTATCTGCCATTTTTTTTATCTGTAATGGTGTGCGGGTTCCAGCGACAACATCTTCTCCCTGGGCATTGCTCAGGTATTCACCAAAAAGCTCCTTTTTACCGGAAGCTGGGTTTCTGGTAAAACCAACTCCCGTAGCAGAATCTTCACCAAAGTTACCAAACACCATTAACTGCACATTAACAGCAGTTCCCAGGTCATCAGGAATATGATTGATGCGGCGGTAAGTTTTAGCCCTGGGATTGTCCCAGGAGCTGAATACTGCTGAGATTGCCATAAACAATTGTTCTTTAACGTCATGGGGAAATGGGATGCCTGCTTTATCCTTGATAATATTTTTGTAGCTTGTAATCACATCCTCAAGGATTTCTTGAGTCATATCTATATCAGCAGTGATATTGTTTTCTGCCTTCTTTTTTCTTAAAACTTCCTCAAATTTCTTTTTTGGAATTTCCAGCACAACATCACCAAACATTTGAATCAGGCGGCGAAAACAGTCCAGAGTGAAACGCCGGTCTCCGCTTTTAGCAGCCAATCCCTCAAGAGTTATATCATTCAGCCCGAGGTTTAACACTGTGTCCATCATACCAGGCATAGAAAATTTTGCCCCTGAGCGTACTGAAACCAGGAGAGGATTATTTTTATCACCAAATTTCTGACCTGTCTCTTTTTCAAGATTTTCCAGGTGAGTTAAAATTTCCTTTTCAACTTCAAGAGGCAGTTTATTTCCTTCCTTAAGAAATAAGCTGCATACATCAGTCGTAACTGTAAACCCAGACGGAACAGGAAGGCCGATCCCAGCCATTTCTGCCAGATTTGCTCCTTTTCCGCCCAGCAGGTCGCGCATTTCTCTATTGCCCTCAACATTGCTCTTTCCAAAAAAGTATACGTATTTTTTATTCATGCAAAAACTCCTTCTTGATTTATAAATAATTCAGAAAACTCTCGTAATAATTCTAAATTTTGTAGTATAAACTATACACTTAATCAAGGCAAATATCAACCGGAGTTCCCCAATTTTTTCTTAGTTCCTTAGCTTTAAGCAAGAATCATTTCTGCCGGCACTGTTGGATATAGGCTTCAACCTGACGACGTTCTTCAGAAGATATATTCTTCCCACTCATGTCCAAGTATTTCAAAAAGTATTTGAGAGCTAAAGATTTATTTCCTTTTTTCAGATAAGCTATCCCCAGGTTGTAAACAGGAAAAGCAAAATCCGGATCCAGCTCTACTGATTTCTCCCATAAAACAAAGGCTCCTTCAAGATTGCCGCTTATCTCGTTAAGACTGCCCAGGGTATTGTAAGCTGAAGCTATACCTGGATCGAGTTCAATGGCTTTTTTGAGATATTCTGTAGCTTGAAAATAGTCACTCCGCTGGTGGGTTTGCTGGAAAATGGAAAAATAGAGTACCCCAAGATTATTATAGATGACCGCATTATTTACATCCAGTGAAAGCGCTTTTTCAAATGCCTCCCGGGCTTGGGAAAAATCCCCTTTGTTGCCATAGGCGGTTCCCAGATTGGTCCAAACATCCGGATCAAAATCAAGCATATCCCGCGCCTGTTTCAAGATGGTTATGCCCTTATCCAGTTCCCCGGACTTTACTAAACGAATACCATACTCGAAAACAACTTCATAGTGATGGGGATTGTGCTCAAAACCGGAGGCTAAAACAGCGGATGCTTCCTTCAGTTTTCCCTGCGACTCATATAGGGTAGCCAGATGGATATAAGCAAAAGCCAGGTCCGGCTTCTCCCGGATGACAGCCAAAAGCAGCTGCCGGCTGCCTTCAATGTCTCCAGCGGAAAACAGATTTATGGCTTCAGTCATTTTCTGCTGAAAAGGAAGCATGGTCTTCAGGTCATCTTCAGGGCCATAATGCTGCTTCTCCTGGGGAATAGTAGCGGAAATATACCCCAGACTTCTGAGTTTCTCCTGGGCTGCCCGGTCGATCACAGGCCGCTGCTTTACCCCAGAAGCGGCCAATCCCGCCATGATGTTTTTTAATCTATCCTGGTATTTACCCGGCTGGACATGCTTTATAAGATTTTGCTCTTCGGTAAAATCATTTTTGAGCTCATAGAATTCCGGCAGAGGGGAGTCTATGAATTTCGCTTGTTTCTCTATAAATCCCCTCAAGGGAGCGTAACCGCTGTTATAATATGCATCCAGAGATTCAAAGTATATGGCCCGGCTTTTTATTTTTTTTCCTTTTATTAACGGCATTAGAGAGATCCCCTGAAGAAAAGCGGGCCGGGAACTCCCCAACAGCTCACAAACAGTCGGGAAAATATCAATATGACATACATACTCTTTGACCTGAATCGTTTTTATTCCCGGACCAGTGATAATCAAGGGTATCCATAAGGTAGTATTGTAGGCAAAGTATCCGTGTTTTTCTTCTCCATGCTCGCCGAATGCTTCCCCATGGTCCCCAGTCAGAATAATAATGGTATTGTCATGAAACCGGTTCACTTTAAGGAAATCCATCAATTTTCCCAGTTCCGAATCTGTATAAGCTATTTCTCCCGAATACGGGTCAGTTTTATATAAATCGAGAAATTCGCCGGGGGGCAGGTAAGGCGCATGGGGATCCCAAAGATGTATCCAGGCAAACCACCGGGTATGCTGTTTTCCCAGCCAGTTCATGGCAGCGGCCATTACCTTATCCGCCCTTCTTTCCGCCAGAGTAAAAGCCTCTTCGGCCTTAGAAGGATAGGATTCATCATAAACATCAAATCCCTGGGCCAGGCCAAAACGAGAATCAAGGGGAAAAGCGCCAATAAAGGCCCCGGTGGCATAGCCTTTATCCCTTAAGAATTCGGCTAAGGTCATAAAATTTTCAGCAACCACCGCCTTGGAATTCTCATGCACCCCATGATAAGGCGGGGTTACGCCTAAGAGAATATTAGCATGCGAAGGAAGTGTCATGGGATTATGGGCAAAAGCACGAGTGAATAGAGCCCCGTTTTTGGCCAGGGCATCAATATTAGGCGTCTTTACGCGGTCTGTCCCATAACAGCCAATCCGGTCTGCTCTTATGGTATCAATGGTGATAAGCAACACATTAGTATCTTCTGGTCCAGCAACCAGATCAGGAAGCCAGGGGCTTACCATAACAATTCCGGCTACCAATACTAGAATGCCAATGATATTCTTCATAAATCTCCTGATCCTTTTTCTACGCTTAAAAAAGCCCATTATATTCTTGTATTCCAGCTTTCAGTACTGTGATAGCGCGTTTTAGGTCTTCCTCTTTCAGAACATAGGCTATCCGGACTTCATTTGTACCTCTGCCGGATGAGCTGTAAAAGCCCTGGGCAGGCGCAACCATTGTAGTTTCATTGTCCAGGCGGAAATCAGTCAGCATCCATCTGACAAAATGCTCGCTATCTTTAACAGGCAGCCTCACAATTATATAAAAGGCCCCCTGTGGTTTACGCATAATAATTCCGGGAATGTCTTTAAGCTCTTCACAGAGAACATCCCGCCTTTTCTGATATTCCTTTCGCACAGGCTCAAAATAATCCTTTCCCATCCTATATGCAGCAAGTGCCGCTCTTTGTTCCATTGTGGGAGGGCAAAGTCTGGCCTGAGCAAATTTTAGGGCCGCTTGATAGACCTCCGGATTCCGGGTTATAAGCGCCCCGATGCGGGCTCCACAACAACTAAAACGCTTTGAAATGCTGTCGACAACGATCGCTCTGTCATGAATCTCATCATATTCCAGGATACTTTTATGGATCGCACCATCATACACAAATTCTTTATAGACCTCATCAGCAATAAGAAAAAGGTCGTATTTTTTAGCAAGGTTTACTATTCTATCCAACTCTTCCGCGGTATATACAGTACCGGTCGGATTGTTGGGAGAACACAGGAGGATCGCCTTGGTCTTATCTGAAATTTTTGCTTCGATCTCTTCTGCCGGAGGCAGACGGAAGCCGTCAGCCACATTTAAGGTCAAGGGAACGATCTTTACATTGGCACTTGACTCATAACCATTATAATTTGTGTAAAATGGCTCTGGGATAATAATTTCCTCTCCCGGGTCAGAGACTACACTAAAAGCAAATTGAATGGCCTCGGAACCTCCGACAGTAATTAAAACATTTTCAGCGTTTAGGTCTATATTGTAGCCTGAAAAATAATCTGCGATCGCTTGGCGCAAATCCAGAAAACCCTGGGCCGGCCCGTAACTCAAGACTTTGTCCTGACAGTTTTTAAATGCGTCCCAAACAGGCTGGGGGGTCACAATATCCGGCTGCCCTATATTAATAAAATACACCCGCACACCTGCGGCAATCGCTTTATCCGCATAGGGCTTCAGTTTTCTTATGGGAGATTCCTGAATCTCTATGCCTCTTTTAGAAATATTCATTTTTTGTCCCTAAAATACATTCCAATGAAATGTTAATTATTTCAAAAAGTAGATTTGCTGTCAAAGTTTTTATTGCCTTCCGGGTACGTATCTGATATTTTTTTGAGGATAACTTTAATCTGGCAATATTCTATATGAAGAGAACTGATCAGGTAATAATAACAGACAGAAAAATGTGGAAAGATTATGTCCTTTTATCTTTTAAGTCTCCCCAAATCGCCAGCAAGGCACTTCCTGGCCAGTTTTTAATGATCCGCATTACTCCTCATTCCTATCCATTGCTTCGCCGGCCGATCAGTATCCACGCAGTTGAGGGAGAAAATATAGCGATATTCTTTCAAAAATCGGGGATAGGCACCAATATTCTGGGCTTAAGAAAAAAAAAAGAACTGCTTGATATTCTGGGTCCATTGGGAAATGGTTTCGGCCTGAAAGGGGATTTTTCGCATAAAAAAACAGTGCTTATCGGCGGAGGCCGGGGAATCGCCCCTTTATTCTTTTTAGCCAACAGCCTTGCCGACCGCAAAGCAGAAATCAGGACATTTTATGGAGGAAAAACATCTCATGACCTGCCTCTTAAAGAAAAATTCGAAGCAAATGGCTTAAAGGTCTTTTGTTCTACAGAAGATGGTTCCTTCGGATATAAAGGCCTTATCACAGATTATTTCAACTCGGAGATGCGGCAGTTCAGGCCTGAGAGGATATATGCCTGCGGACCGGATGCCATGCTTAAAACGATCGCAGATATCGCTGCTAAAGAAAATATTCCAGCCGAGCTTTCTCTGGAATCGATCATGGGCTGTGGAATCGGCGCCTGTTGGGGATGTGTAAAACGCTTAAAAAAAGACGGCGTTACAGGCTGGTTTAGAATCTGCCAAGAAGGGCCTGTTATCCCTGCAGATCAAATTATTTGGGCGGAAAAGGACAAATGACTGACCTATCAATTGACCTGGGATTTATGAAGCTGAAAAACCCGGTTATTGCTGCCAGCGGCACATTCGGGTATGGGATCGAGTTTACCCCCTTTATCGACCTTAACCATCTGGGTGGATTCGTTGTAAAGGGTCTTTATTACTCCCCTAGGGAGGGCAACCCTCCTCCCCGGCTCGTAGAGACTTCCAGCGGCCTTATCAATGCCATAGGACTGCAGGGAATCGGCGTCAAGCGGTTTTCAGAGGAAATCCTTCCCCGCTTGATCGATTACAATACTTCCATCATCATAAATGTATGCGGAGAACATGAGGATGAATACGCGGCAGTAGTAGACCACCTCAACCATCAGCCCGGCATTGCAGCTTATGAACTTAATATATCCTGCCCTAATGTCAAAAAAGATGGAAAATGCCCCGCTCTTGACCCGAAAACAACATATTCGGTAGTCAAACTTATAAAAAAAAGCAGCACCCGGCCGGTAATAACTAAACTTTCCCCTAATGTGACAGACATCACAGAAATTGCCTTAAGCGCCCAGGAAGCCGGAACAGATGCCGTCTCTTTAGTCAATACTTTTTTAGCCCTGGCAATCGACCCCAATACCAGGAAACCCCGGCTGGCTAACATCTTGGGAGGGTTGAGCGGCCCAGCCATAAAACCGATAGCGCTGAGGATGGTCTATCAGGTAGCCTGCCGGCTTAAGATCCCGGTGATCGGAATGGGGGGTATCTGTACGGGCGGAGATGCGCTTGAATTTCTTATAGCTGGCGCTAAAGCCGTTGAAATCGGGACCGCTAATTTTATCGATCCTGAGGCAACAATAAAAATCATCAACGAATTACACAATTTCTGTAGAGAAAGGAAAATAGGCAAACTGGAAACAATAATCGGAACAATGAAATAAGATATTGGAAGAAAAACCATGAACAAAAAACTTGGGCTTACAAGTAGAATAATTATTGCTTTAGATGTAGGCACCCGAGAGAGTGCTCTCTCTTTAGTCACAAAACTTCCTGAAGCGGAAGTTTTTAAAATCGGCCTTAAACTCTTCACCGCTGAAGGCCCTTCCCTCCTACAGGAATTACATACAGTGGGGAAAAGGATCTTCCTTGACCTTAAGCTACATGACATTCCCAATACAGTGTCTGGCGCAGTAGAGATGGCTGTAA
>JAUWTR010000172.1 GCA_030614645.1 Candidatus Aminicenantota bacterium | reverse complement strand
TAAGACCTGTGGATACCAGGAGCTGCATTTCTTCGTGAAGACTGTACCCTGGGATGGTAAAGGGAACAGGGGAATCTGTACCTGCGGCAATTTTGCCCCCCTTTTTAAAAAAATCATAGAACCATTTCTTTTCCCTTTCAAAACTCAGAGCATAATTATTATAATCCTCTTGATCCCACCCAACATCAATTCCGGGGGTTAGACTATAACTCCTAAACATTTTGGGAAGTTTGTCCCATATGAAATCCAGCTCTTTTTTCCGCTCCGAAGACTTTCGAGTACGGTCAGAAACAAGAGTTGAGACAACAAAAACATCATTATCAATTAATATTTTCATTACATGCTCAGCTTTATCATTATCAATATTTTTCCAAATAACAAATTGCCAGTATCTGAATCTCTGTGAAAGATCATCATCATCGTAATCATCTGGAAGTTCCAAAGGTTCTTTTAAACAAACTTCAGGTATTCCTATTCCATGCTCAATTGATCGGATACCTAATTCTGCTGCTCTTATTGCTCCTACATCCCTAACATGACCTATTACAGGAATATTGTGTTGCTTTGCCACCTCAATAATGGCACTTAAATCTTCATGCTTAATTCTGTTATAAACTTTGATATGATGAACACCCTGGGAAATCAATTTATTTGTCAATTCTGCAGCATGCTCAGGATCTCGTATTTTCCAAGGATCTTTTTTTTCAGATTCTTTGATCACACTCTCGACAGGTCTATTCCCCCAAAAAATCTGTGGACCTATTAATTCACCTTTTTTTATCTTTTCAACAAAATATTTCATTACTCTAATAATATTTCCACAATCTCTGACGGATGTAATCCCATAAGAAATAAGATATTTAAGACTCCAGAACTCAAGATGAATATGCATATCAATCAAACCGGGAATGATATATTTCCCACTGCATTCAATAACCTCAATATCAGGAGGAAGATTAAAATCGCCTTTTTTCCCTACTTTAATTATTTTGTCATTCCTAATAATGATCACACTATTCTTCAATATAAGCTCGGTTTCTGGATTTATTAAAGTACCTTCGATAAGGGCTTTAGGTTTATCCGGATTCACAGAACTTTCTGACAGAGATGGAGAAATTGATGAAAGGATTATTATTAGAATAAAGAAATAAATTCGCCCTAAAAGTCTCGCGAAAATTTTGCTTTCAGCAGATGACATGTTTATTTTCTCCTTTATAGTTTTACTAAGGAATTTGTTTCTTTTCGAGCCTCACCTGCCTTCAAATTTAAATCCGAAAATGGTCCGGATGTCAAGACCAAAGGTGAGTCTTCTATTATTAAAATCCTTTATACCGGTACAAAAAATCTGTTGCTAATGATGAAACAATATCGAATAATCAATGGAGTGGATTCAATGTTAGATAAAAAAATCCTCGCCCTTGTGAAAACAGGTAAAGGCAAAGGTCTTGTAGAATTAAAAGAAGTTCCCATTCCCCAAATTAATGAAACTGAAGTCTTGATAGAAATCAAGGCTGCTGGAATCTGTGGTACGGATTTGCATATTTACAACGATGAATTTCCCTATTGGCCACCAGTCATCCTCGGACATGAATTCGCAGGAGTTATTGCTGCTAAAGGAGAAGACGTTAAAGACTGGAATGTTGGCGACAGGGTTGTTGGAGAACCTCATACCTTGGCCTGTGGAAAATGCTGGCTCTGCCGAACAGGAAACAGACAGATATGTCCTGAAAAAAGGTCTCCGGGCTGGGGGATTGATGGATGTTTTGCAAAATACATGAGATATCCAGAGCCTGAACTTCTCCACCGTATTCCTGACAGCCTTTCTTTTAAAGAAGCCGCTCTGGTGGAACCAACCGCCAATGTTGTTACTGATGTTTTAGAAAGAGGGAGAGTCGAACCGGCGGATACGGTGGTGGTTGTCGGACCGGGTCCTATCGGCCTTCTGGCCGCGATGGCTGCAAAGTCGGGAGGTGCTGATAAAGCCATCATGATCGGGACCGAAGGGGATGAGGAGTTTCGATTATCCACTGCAAGAAATATCAAAAGTATTGATTATGTTTTGAATGTCAGTAAAGATGATGTTCTCTCTTCTGTGATGGATTTAACAGCAGGACGCGGCGCTGATCTTGTTGTTGAAGCAAGTGGTGCTGAAGGCGGAATTACAACAGCTTTACAATTAGTGAGAAAATTAGGAAGAATCACAGCCATCGGTCTAACGGGAAAAGAAACCATCAAGTTCCCCTACGATTCAGGAATGCTTAAGGCTGCTGAGCTCTATTTTAACCTGTCAACTTCCTACACTTCATGGGATACGGCAATAAACCTGATCAACACCGGAAAAATTGAAGTCAAACCTTTGATCACCCACATAGGAGGCCTACCAAAATGGCAGGAATTTTTTGCCGATTTAGAAAATAAGAAGGGAATAAAAGGAATTTTTCTTCCATGAAACCAAAATCAACCAAGAATGTTCTCAAATGGCTTATCGGACCTGCAGTTGTGATGATAGCAGGAATAATGGGCGCAGGCTCAACCGTGTCTCTTCTAAGTTCTGGCTGCTATTTTAAATACACTCTCCTCTGGGCTGTCCTCCTTTCTCTTCCGGCAATAATCGTAGCTCAGGATACTGCTTCCCGGATTGGAACAGCATCGAATTTAGGTATGATGAGGCTGATCGATAGAGAAACATTTAAGGGATTGAAATGGATAATAATTATTCCTGTGTTGTTCACTGCAATGAGCGCCAACATGGGACAATTAGGAGCCATGGCCGCTGCTCTTACAAATTTTATAAACCTCGCTGCCGGAAAAACTCTTATCTCTTCTTCTCCCTCGACGATAACAAATATTCTTTTATTTCTTCCTTTGATCGCACTGGTCATTTTAGTCAATGCGACTGGAGGCTATAAAAGGATTGAAAAACTGCTCTTCTATTTGCTTTTTGTTGTCCTTTTTTCATTTCTCATTGTTGCAGTTCAGGCGTTTTTCCATGCCGATGAAATTCTCCTGATGCTGAAAGGGCTCAACCCCAAGCTGCCCCCGGATGTGGTTGGAACAAGCGCGGAAGGGAAAGAGGTGGTCAGGAGTTCTCTTGTCTTTGCTTCCGCAATTATCGGAGGAGGCGTTGCCTCCACTGCCATTCTATCCTATCCCTACTTTACCAGAGAAGGAGGGTTCGATAGATCCAACATTAAAGCAGCGTTCAAGAAGCACTTGGTCACCTACGGACTCCTGTTTGGTATTTATTCGCTTGTTCTCCTTGTGGCAGGAGGCTTCGCTCTCAACGGACAACCTGGATATGTAGGTTTTCAGGGCGCTCAAGAAATGGGAATAGCTTTACAAGGGATCTTGGGACCTCTTGGAACTGTCTTTTTTTCTCTGGGATTGTTTATCTGCGGCTTTAATACCTTGACTGTGGTTTCTCTACTCTGCTCCTATTTTATCCTTGATGCTCTGGGAAAAGAATGGAGATTTACAAAAGAGAACAAGTTATTCCTGGTTCCCTTCCTGACTTTTATTATTGTGCCTGCATTGATCAGTTCCTTCTGGCATTATCCAAATATGCTTAAAGTGGTTATCGCCATGCTTATAAACACGATCATTACTCCATTAACTTTGATCTTACTCATATATCTGGCAAACAAAAAAAGCCTGATGAAGGAATTCAGAGCTTCGTTTGCCAGGAATATGTTTCTTGTGTACACAATGGGACTAGCCTTTTTTACAATCTTCATCGCGGTTAAAGGATTATGGGCTCAATTGAGCAAAATATTCTACTGATTTCTTGCATATCAATATTTATGGGGAGGAAAACATGACAATAAGGTTTGGCATTATCGGGACAGGGATTATGGGGAATGCTGTGGGAAGAGTACTGCAACTTCACCCCAATGCAGAAATCAATGCTCTGGCAGACCCGGCAGAAGAAAGATTGGAAAAAAGCGGAAAAGAATTTAATGTCTCTGCGCTTTACTCAGATTACAAAGATATGCTTGAAAGAGAACAATTGGATGCTGTGGCTGTTGCTACTCCGGATAATTATCACAAGGATCCAGTCGTTGACTCTCTTTATGCAGGATGCCATGTTTTTGTCGAAAAACCATTAACCACAAATCAGGAAGAAGCCGAAGAGATTTACAGAGTAGTCCGGAAAACAGGGAAAAAACTTCAGGTTGACTTCAACCACCGCTGGCTTTCTCCGTATCACAAAATCAAAGAAATGGTTCTCAAGGGAGAATTGGGTGAGCCGATGATGGCCTTTGCCAGGAAAAACAACCCGATCTCTGTACCGACCGAAATGATCAAAACCTGGGCGAGCAGAACGACGCCTTCCTGGTTTCTCTCCTGCCATGATATCGATCTAGTGACCTGGTGGTTTGACGCAGACCCTGTCGAAGCCTATGCCAAAGGCGTGAAAAAAGTTCTTATTGAAAAGGGTATTGATACCTACGACGGCATCCATGCTTTGGTCACTTACGAAGGTGGAAAAATCGCAACATATGAAGCCACTTGGATATATCCAAACACCAGCCCTTACATGCCTGATTCCTACATGGAATTGGTTGGGTCCAAAGGCACGACCCAGATCGACAGGCAGGCTGAAGCCATCGATGCCATCACCGAAAAGAAGTTTG
This sequence comes from Candidatus Aminicenantota bacterium, assembly GCA_030614645.1. Classification (GTDB taxonomy): domain Bacteria; phylum Acidobacteriota; class Aminicenantia; order Aminicenantales; family Aminicenantaceae; genus JAUVXM01. The sequence goes on along the minus strand of JAUWTR010000172.1, from coordinate 353 downwards.
TCTGCCCCCGAACATTTCTAAACTATAAAGTTTTTGATGAGTGGCAGGGAGCCTATCCTTCATGTGTTAGAGCATTCTTATACGCCATCGAAAATGATACTGAACCTCACGTGAATGCAAGAGACGGTGTCCGGAGCACGGCAGTGCTTGAAGCCATTCATAAATCCCTCCATTCCAAAAAACCGGAAAAGATCAAAATCAATATATAATAACGTGTCAAATACCGTATGCACTATTTAAATTTGGCAAAGCATACTATGAATTTGCCCACTTTCATCAGATCGTTAAAAGGTTGGGACATATCTGAAAAAATGAAAAGCAGTCATGTCCCTACCTTAATTATTGCATTGTTT
>JAUWTR010000004.1 GCA_030614645.1 Candidatus Aminicenantota bacterium | reverse complement strand
GTCTACTCAGTTCAAGGGGCTGGAAACCTCATTGCTCGCTTTTCTATCCCGTTCAGGCAAATTCTGGCTTCTAGACCTCCCCCTTATCCTGTTCCTTCTTTTTTTAACCACAGCCGGGCTGAAACGTTCTCGTATATCACTCAATTTGATTCCGCTTTTTGTTATGGGATTATCAAGTATAACTATTGAAATTATTCTAATATTGGCTTTTCAAACCTTTCATGGTTATATTTACCAGGGGCTGGCATTGCTTTTTTCCTTTTTTATGTTGGGGCTTTGTCTGGGAGCCTTTAGCGGGACAAAAAGAAAGAATCCGCGTCTCTCTGATCTACTGCTTATTCAATTCGTATTTATGATATTCATTTTTTTTCTCCTAACTGCCTTACAACAGCAGATCCCTCTGTTTCTATTTTTTGTATTCCTGCTTTTATTTGGAGCTGTATGCGGCCATTTATTTGTCATATCCAACCGGCTTTTTCTGCAAAAAAGCTCTAACTACGGACTCGGCTATGGATTAGACCTGATCGGCTCTTTTCTAGGAGCATTGGTTGTCTCTTCAGTACTTATTCCTCTGGTCGGCCTCCAAATGCTGACTAGATACCTTTTGCTTATCAATTCCTTCACCCTTATGTTTCTAGCCTGGGGAATATCAAAGCCATCAGGCAGCAGGCAGTAGGTTTGATTCTTTTTGCAGCGTATATTCACAGAAAAAATTGAATATATCCTTGACAGAAATATTCAATTATGCTGTACTATTGTCTTTTTATTATGATATATATACATAATTTTTTTTGGCTAAAATAATCTTTAAAAGAAAAGGATATTTATATGCGAACTAATATCTCCCGCCATAAAATCAGAAGTCCTTTTGTAGCCAAAGTCGAAGAATTAAGCGGCCAAAACCTTCTTGCCTGTTATCAGTGCGGAAAATGTTCCGCAGGCTGTCCTGCTGTATCTCAAATGGATATCCTGCCCAACCAGATCATCCGCTTTGCTCAGCTTGGCTTAAAGGAAGAATTATTGAAATCAAACTCCATCTGGATCTGCGCATCGTGCCTGACCTGCAATGTCCGCTGCCCCAAGGGCATAAACATTGCAGAAGTCATAGAAGCAGTCAGGCAGATATTACTGCGTAAAAGAGAAGACCATGTAAAGGTAGAAGAACTTTCTGATTCTGAGAGAGGAGATGTGCCTCCAATCGCATTAATCAGCAATTTTAGAAAATTCACATCATAAATATGTCATTAATCAGCCATAATCCAAATTTAATAAGGAATCATAATTATGAAACTAAGCTATTTTCCCGGGTGTACTCTAAAAAACCACGCCAAAAATTTTGAAGATTCAGCTTTATGTTCCTTAAAAAACCTTGATGTGGAAGTGGAAGAGATCCGCAGATGGAATTGTTGCGGAACCGTTTATTCCCTTGCTACAGATGACTTGATCCATCACGTCGCCCCGGTCAGAAACCTTATAAGAGCTAAAGAAGCCGGCTCGGATAAACTTATGACCCTCTGTGCAATGTGTTACAACACCCTTAAAAGAAGCAATGAGCGGGTAAGATCAAATCCTGAAGACCTGGACATCATCAATGACTTTATGTACCGGGAAGACATCGATTACAAAGGCGATGTTGATGTTGTTCATCTTCTCGAAATACTAAAGAATGAGATTAAATTTGAGAACATCGCTAAAAAATCTGTTAAATCTCTCAAAGGCTTAAAAGTGGCAAGTTATTATGGATGTTACCTTGTTCGTCCCCAAGAGATCGGATTCGACGATGTGGAAAACCCGATGATCATGGATGAACTCATGACTGCACTTGGAGCCGAAGCTATAGATTTTCCTTATAAAGTCGAATGCTGCGGCGCTTATCAAACAGTCGATAAACCAGAGATCATCGCTGACCGTACCAACCAGATCCTCTCATCTTCCCTAAAACAAGGAGCTGAAGTTGTAACTGTAAGCTGCCCGCTCTGCGCTTTTAATCTTGACCAGCGCCAGAAAGAAACTCAACAGAAGTTTCCTGAATTTAAAAATATACCGATTCTTTATTTTTCTCAATTATTGGCAATTGCCTTGGGCTGTCCGCAGGATAGTTTGAGGTTAGATCTTCATTATATAGACCCAAAACCAATCCTTAAAGAAAAAGGTTTAATCTGAGGTATCAATGACTTACTTTGGAAATTTGAAACCAACAATAGGCAAGATCCACATCTCTAAGGACCAATGCAAAGGATGTGGATTTTGTGTAGAGTATTGTCCGCGGGACGTCCTGGAGCTATCCGAAGAATTTAATGTTAAAGGATATCATCCACCCATAATAAAAAACGAGGACGAATGCTGCTACTGTCAGCTCTGTGAGACAATTTGTCCAGAATTTGCCATATTTGTTACCATTAAGAAAGAGGAGGACCAAGGTGAAAAAGTCGAAAGCAGATCCTAAAGGAGTTTTAACCGGCTCCCATTTTATGGACGGGGATTATGCCCTTGCTGAGGGAGGGCTTGCTGCTGGATGTCGTTATTTCGGAGGCTATCCAATTACTCCTTCCACAGAAACTGCGGAAAGGTTTTCCGAACGGATTCCTTATGTAGGCGGTGTTTTTATTCAAATGGAGGATGAGCTGGCCTCAATTGCTTCTCTAATTGGAGCTGTATGGGGGGGCAAAAAAGCCATGACAGTTACTTCCGGACCAGGCTTTTCCCTTATGATGGAAAACATCGGACTAGCCTGCATGATGGAGACTCCCCTTGTTATTGCAAATGTCCAGAGAGGAGGTCCTTCGACCGGACTTCCTACCCTGACCGGACAACAGGATATGATGCAGGCCAGATGGGGCTCCCACGGCGATTATGAGATAATCGCGCTTTCCCCTGATTCGCCTCAGGAATGTTTTGACCTGACCATTGAAGCATTTAACCTGTCTGAGACTTACCGGGTCCCGGTTTTTGTGATGACGGATGAATGTATAGGCCATATGCATGAAAAAGTAGTCATCCCTCCGGCAGAAGAGATCGAATTAGTGGAAAGAAAATGGTATAAAGGCCCTAAAAATAAATACCTGCCTTATAAAAATGACACGGACGGCATCCCATTTATGGTCAAGGCAGGGGACGGGTACCGTTTTCATACCACCGGCCTGACACGGGATGAAAGAGGATACCCTCTTCTCAATGCTGAATGCCAAGCTACTTGTGTAAGCCATCTTATCGACAAAATCAAAGATAATGCTGAAAAAATCATCCATCTAGAAGAAACTGATATTGACAATGCCGAAATTTTAGTCATGTCTTATGGCATAACTTCGAGAGTATCTATTAAAGCAGTTCAAGAGGCGAAAAAAGCAGGAATAAAAGTCGGCACAATGCAACTTAAAACAGTCTGGCCCTTTCCTGAAAAACGGGTTAAAGAATTAGCTGGTAAAGTAAAAGCAATCGTATTCCCTGAGATAAATGCCGGACAGGTCGTATTAGAAGCCGAGCGGGTGGTAGCTGACAAATGTGAAGTTGTTTCCGTTCCCCATTACGGCGGCTGGGTCCACGATCCTAAAGTTATCCTGAACGCCATTAAGGAGGCAGCCAAATGAATAAAGAAGAGCAAAATACCGAAAAAAATCCAATGGAAGAAATCTTACGAATGGATCGTATTCCACACATATGGTGTCCAGGTTGTGGAATAGGGACAGTAGTCACATCTTTTGCAGAAGCTTTACGTAAAGAAAAATACGACCTTGATAAGATCGCGGTTGTATCCGGTATAGGTTGTACAGGAAGAGTTGCCGGCTACACAAAACTGGATTCCTTCCATACCACTCACGGACGTGCCATCCCCTTTGCAACCGGTCTGAAACTGGCAAAACCGGATACAAAAGTAGTAGTATTTAGCGGTGATGGAGATATTTCCGGAATTGGCGGCAACCACCTGATCCATGCAGCCAGAAGGAACATGGATATGGTTGTGATCTGTGTCAATAACTTCAATTATGCTATGACTGGAGGCCAGGTTGCTGCTACCACACCTAAAGGAGCCAATGCAGCCACGGCTCCTTATGGGAATTTTGAAAATGCCTTTAATCTTCCCTATCTTACGGATGCAGCCGGTGCTACCTATATAGCCCGCTGGACATCTCTTCATCTGAGGCGAGTCACAAAATCTATCCAAGAAGCTTTAAACAAACGTGGATTTTCTTTTATTGAAGTCATAACTCCTTGTGTTACATTATATGCTCGGAGGAACCGGCTTGGGGATGGCCTGAACCTTCTTAAATATTATTATGACACGTCAGAAATACAGCATGGGGCAGACACAAGAACACTTGATATAAGCTACCAGGGAAAACTTATTGTCGGGAAGTTTGTCGACAAGGAAAAACCGACTTTCCTGGAGGCTATGAATACACATCTCTCTTCAGTACTTGGAGATAAATACCAACTTTATGGAGATAACAATGACTGAGATCAGATTTTCCGGTTTTGGAGGTCAAGGGATCATCCGCTGCGCCCTTATCGCAGGCAAAGCGCTCTCTCTCTATGGAAACAAATTTGCCACTATGAACCAGAGCTTCGGCCCGGAAGCAAGAGGAAGTGCCTGCAGCTCTCAGCTTATTGTTTCCGACGACCGTGTCCTCTATCCCTACATCACCGTTCCAGAAATCCTGGTATCAATGTCTCAGGAAGCATACGATAAATATGAATCAGACTTGAAAGATTACGGCTTCCTCATCATCGACCAGGATTTAGTAAAATCCAAACCTCCCCGTGCAAAGATCAAATTTTATTCGGTTCCTGCTACACGTTTTGCTGAAGAACTCGGAAACCGGATTATCGCCAACCTGGTGATGATGGGCTTCTTTACTGCAATAACAAAAATCACTACCTCGGAAGTTATGAAAAAAGGAATTCCCGGTCTAGTACCCGACCGTTTCCTGGAATTAAACCTAAAAGCCTTTGATAAAGGATACGAATACGGCCTTGAAACTCTAAAAAAAGGAAAGTAAAAATGAAAAAACGGACTGGAGTTTTTGTCTGCCACTGCGGCATAAATATCGCAGGCACAGTAGATGTAAAAAATGTTGCGGAAGAACTCATGAAACACTCAAATGTTGCCCACTCAGAAGACTATGTCTATATGTGTTCGGATCCTGGACAAAAACTCATTGAAAATTCCATAAAAGAACACAGCCTTGACAGTGTTGTCATAGCCTGTTGTTCCCCTAACCTGCATGAGACCACTTTCCGCAATTGTGCTAAAGCCGCGGGTATAAACGAATTTCAGTGTGAGATCGCTAATATTAGAGAGCAATGCAGCTGGGTTCACAAAGATAAGTTAAAAGCAACAGAAAAAGCTAAAAAGATCACCCACAGTACAGTAGAACGTGTAGTGAAAAATAAATCCTTAGAACCTATCAGCATCCCTGTGACCCGCCGAGGTCTGGTCATCGGAGGTGGAATCGCAGGTATTCAAGCCGCTCTAGATATGGCCAATAGTGGTTATGAGGTCGTATTGGTTGAAAAATCTCCTTCGATCGGGGGCCATATGATCCAGCTCTCTGAGACATTCCCTACTTTAGACTGCTCCCAATGTATCCTGACTCCAAAAATGGTAGAAGTATCAAAACACCCAAAGATCAAATTATTGACTTACAGTGAAGTCCAGGAAATCACTGGTTATGTCGGAAATTTTAAAGCAAAGATCCTAAAAAAACCTACTTACGTCGATCCCACTAAATGTACCCTTTGTGATGAATGCATAGACGTTTGTCCTATAGTTGTTCCTAATGAGTTTGATCTAGGATTGACAGGAAGAAAAGCCATTTACATTCCTTTTCCTCAGGCTATCCCCGCCACCTTTACCCTGGATATAGCTAACTGCCCTGGCTTGCTGCCTATAGCATGCGGCAAATGTATGGATGTCTGCGAGCCTGAAGCTATTAATTATGATATGAAACCAGAGATCATCGAAGAAGAAATTGGTTCTATAGTGCTGGCCACAGGATATGACCTCTACGATAAAGAGAATATGAAAGAATATGGATATGGAAAATATGCGGATGTCCTGGACGGGCTGCAATTTGAAAGATTATTATCGGCTTCAGGTCCTACCATGGGTGAAGTGCTCAGGCCATCTGATCACAAAGTACCCAAAGAAGTCGTCTTTATTCAATGCGTAGGATCTAGGGATCCTGAGCTTCATTGCGCTTACTGTTCCAAAATATGCTGCATGTATACTGCAAAACACGCTATGTTGTACAAACACCATGTCCCTGATGGACAAGCCTATATCTTTTACATTGATATCCGTTCCGGAGGAAAAGACTATGAGGAATTCGTTCAGAGAGCAAAAGAAGAGGATGGATTAGTATACTTAAGAGGAAAAGTTTCAAAGATATTTGAAGAAAACGGAAAGATCACAGTCTGGGGAGCTGACACATTAGCTGGAAAAGATATCGAGATCAATGCTGACATGGTTGTCCTGGCTACAGCTATGCGGCCGGCTAAAGGAGCAGAGGAATTTGCTAAAAAACTAAAGATCTCTTTAGATAAAGACGGCTTTCTTTCAGAAGCTCACCCGAAACTTAAACCAGTAGAGAGTGTCACTTCAGGATTATTTTTTGCCGGAGCAGCCCAAGCTCCCAAGGATATACCAGAAGCAGTAGCTCAAGCCAGCGGGGCTGCCTCCAAAGCAATAATAATATTATCTCAGGACCAGCTATTCCACTCCCCCATGGTAGCTAAAGTAAGTTTAAATCTCTGTACAGGGTGTGGAATGTGTGTTGATGTTTGTCCTTATGATTCTTTAAGCCTTAAAGACAATAAAGCCGAAGTCAATGAAGTCCTTTGTGAAGGATGCGGCACCTGTTCAGCTACCTGTTTAAGGGCCGCCATAGAGGTTAAAAATATCACCCCAGTACAAATTTATGAAATGATAGATGCAAGTGTGGGAGGCTGAATATGGCTGAAGAATTCGAACCCAAAATCATTGCTTTTCTATGCAAGTGGTGCTCATCAGCCGGGAGTGACCTTGCAGGAGTTTCCCGGATGAAGTACCCCCCCAATGTAGTTCCGATCACAGTTATGTGCTCAGGCAGTGTATCCCCTTTATATATCTTCAATGCATTCCAGAAAGGAGCTGACGGAGTTCTTGTTTCCGGCTGTCATCCCGGAGACTGCCACTATATTCAAGGAAACTTCTATGCCCGGCGAAGAATAGCCTTAGTCAAAGAGCTTATTGAATACATCGGCCTGGAACCACAAAGATTTAAAATGTCATGGGTCTCAGCCGCAGAAGGAAAAAAATACACGCAGATCATCCAAGAATTTGTTCAAGAGCTTAAACCACTCGGTCCCCAAAAAAAGCTGAGGAGAGAAAAATAATGGTGAACCTGGAAGAAATAAAAAAAGAAGCTAAGAAGATCCTGGAAGAAGGAAAAGTAAAATATATCATAGGTTATGCTAAAAGCTCAAATGCCTTAATGGCCGCACCCACCTTTGTGAAAAAGCCGGAAGACATTGATAAACTTATCTGGGATCCCACTTGTTTTCAAAATCTTGTTAAATTCCTTATTGATGAAAAAAGAAAAAAAGCCCGAGAAAAAGAACCGGATACACGGCCGATTGGTATTTTCGTGAAAGGCTGCGACAGCCGGGCCATAAATGTCTTACTCCAGGAAAAATTTATAACCCGAGAAGATGTTTATATTATGGGGCTTTCCTGCGAAGATGTCGGCGTCCTGGACAAGAAGAAGATCTTCAAAAAATTAAAAGGAGAAAAGCCGGAAAAAATCGAATTCGACCAAAGAAAAAATATAGTAATTTCAACCAAAGAAAAAACTATAAAAATTCCTCTCAAAGAGATCTTGGCTGAAAGATGTTTGGAATGTACTTCCAGTTTCCCGGTAATCTCCGATGTATTTTGGGGAGATAGGAATAACCGTTCACCCAAGGAACCATTTAAATGCCTGGAACAGATCGAATCCTTATCTCAGGAAGAAAAGTGGGATTTCTGGCAACAACAGTTAAGCAAATGTATTCGTTGTTATGCCTGCCGGTCGGTTTGTCCAATGTGTTATTGTGATGAGTGTGTAGTGGACAGCATAAATCTTGCGATCACAGCCGACACTACTGCAGAAGAAAAAGCTCAAAAAATCAAATGGATAGAAAAATCACCGGAATCCTCAGAAAACTTCGGCTATCATCTGGTTAGAGCAATGCATTTAGCTGGCCGATGTATTGATTGCAGCGAATGTGAACGAGTGTGTCCTGTTGACATCCCCATAAGGTTTTTAAATAAAAAACTGGAAAAAGTTACTAAAGAGCTGTTTGACTATAAAGCCGGCTTAGATCCTGAGCAGCCTTCCCTTGTTTCTAGTTTCAAAGATGAAGACCCAGAAGATTTTATCAGGTGAGACCATGGAAAAGATACTGACAAAAAAATCATTCCCCGCATGGATAAAAAAACTGCAATCTTATACAGTTTATTCTCCGGAAAAGCAGGAAAATCTTTGGAGTTATGAAGTTATCCAAAACCCGGATAAGCTTAACTTGGAACACTTAAACACAGTCCTGGCTCCCAAAAAAATAATTTATCCTCAAAGAGAGATCTTCCTGCAATTTAATACTTCAAAAGAGGGAAAACCTCAAATTAAAGAAGTTCTTCCCGAAGAGCACCCAGCTGTTATTTTCGGTGTCAGGCCCTGTGACGCTAAAGCAATAACTCTTACAGACAAGGTTTTTGGAGAGGAACCTAAAGACCCCTATTACTGGAGCAGAAGAAACCAGACAATATTAGTCGGCCTAACCTGCAACCCTCCTCCTTCGCCTAATTGTTTCTGCCTATCAGTCGGCGGTTCACCTCATTCTAAAGAGGGCCTGGATATTCTTATGACTGACATGGGTGACAAATATCATATCGATTCCCTGACTAAGAAAGGAGAGAAGCTTATCAAAGCAGCCGAAAATCTTTTCAAGCCTGCCTCATCAAAAGATAAAAAAGAATTGGAAAAAATCCAGAGGGAATCTGAAAAAAAGATCAAAAGAGAGGTAAAAGATATTAAAAACATCCCAGACAAACTAAAAGATATGTTTGAATCTCCTTTCTGGGATGAAGAAGCCATGAGCTGTATCCGCTGTGGTATATGTACTTACCTCTGCCCCACCTGTTTTTGTTTTGACATAACCGATGAACTTACTTCTACCCTACCCCTCAAAGGAAAAAGAGTCAGGACCTGGGATACATGTCAGTTCCCGGATTTTACCATGCATTCCTCAGGACACAATCCCAGGCCGGACAAAGCTTCAAGATTACGCCAGAGAATGCTTCATAAGTTTCAGTATCATGTCGAAAATTACCAGGATTACCTATGTACAGGCTGCGGAAGGTGTATTTCTTTATGCCCCATGGGAATAGATATAATAGAAATTCTGAATAAGGTGATAGATCATGAATGAAAACATATACATTCCAAAACTGGCAAAAATAATCAAGATAAAAGAAGAAGTCTCAGGCTCAAGGCCTATTAAAACATTTAGAACTCAATTCATCGAAAAAAACAGTTTTTCCCACCAATGCGGACAATGTGCCATGCTTTCCGTTTTAGGAAAAGGCGAATCTATGATCTCCATATCCTCATCCCCTTTTGAAAAAGATTTCCTCCAGTTCAGTATTTTAAAAATGGGGAGAGTCACCTCTGCTTTACATGAAACAGAGGTCGGGGAGATCATCGGCATAAGAGGCCCTTATGGCAATAATTTCCCAATTGAAAATTGGAAAGGGAAGAACCTCATCTTTATTGGCGGCGGCATTGGTTTAGCTCCGATCTGGTCTGTGCTGCATACTGCTCTCAAAAAAAAGAAGGATTATGGCAAACTCACCCTTATCTATGGAGCAAGAACCTCAAAGGACTTAGTATTTAAAGAGGAACTGGAAAAACTTAATGAAAAAATGAATGTACACCTTTCAGTTGATGTTGAGGAAAAAGACTGGAAAGGGTATGTCGGATTTGTACCGCAAAATGTAACAGACAAAAAACCTTCCCCTGACAATTCTATCTCGATTACCTGCGGTCCTCCTATCATGATAAAATTTGTAATTAAAGCTCTTGAAGAACTTGGATTTGAAGATGGGCAGATCTATACTACAGTTGAAAATAAAATGAAATGCGGAATCGGTAAGTGTGGAAGATGCAATATCGGCAAGCATTATATCTGCAAGGATGGCCCAGTTTATTCCTGGGCTGAACTTAAGACATTACCACAAGAATACTAATAAGGAGATATCAAGATGGCAAAAAAAGAGAATTTTGTGACTGTCTTTATTATGGGAAAAGGCTATCAAGTCCCAGCTGAGGCAACCATTATGGGAGCTTTGGAATATGCCGGCTATCAAATAATAAGAGGCGCTGGTTGCCGAGAAGGATTTTGTGGTGCTTGCGCTACAGTATATAGGCTTCCAGGAGATTATAAGATATATACAGGGCTTGCCTGCACTACTTTAGTCGAAAAAGACATGTGGCTTTCTCAGCTTCCTGCAATCCCGGCTTATAAGACCATCTATGATATCAATAAGATCGAGCCTAATGTTGCAGCAGTCCAGAAACTCTATCCAGAAGTCTTTAGATGTGTTGCCTGCAATTCCTGCACTAAGGCTTGTCCTCAAGACCTGGAAGTTATGGATTACATTCAAGCTGCCAAACGGGGTGACATCGAAGCAGTAATGGACCTCTCCTTTGATTGTCTGTGCTGTGGGCTCTGTGCCATCCGCTGTCCAGCGGAAATCGTTCAATTCAATGTCAGTATTCTTGCTAAAAGACTTTATGGTAAATACCTAGCCCCTAAAAGTAAAGAACTGAGTAATAGGATTAAAGAAATTAATGACCACTCTTTTGACAAAGAATATAAGAAATTAATCTCAACTGATAAAGAAGAGCTTAAAAAGATATATTATAAAAGAGACATGGAATAAGGAGTGCCAGATGTATCCAGAATATATGCATGAATCAATAAAAAAAGTCACTCAGACACGTAACAAACGTTATGAACTAGCAAAATCAGGAAAACCTGTTTTTCCGCCTATGAGTTCGGATGAAAGGGAGGAAGTGCTTAATAAATTTCACCCTGACTACAAGCTGGAATCAAAACGCAAAATTCATATAGGGCCCAATAAGGGAGAATCGATCACTACTGAAGTTGCAGAGATGCTAGAATCGCATTCCAGGATTAATCCGAAATCGTTCGACCTTTCAAAACCAGATTATGAAACAGATATCCTTATTATCGGAGGCGGTGGAGCAGGAGCAGCAGCAGCGATTATTGCCTCCCAATCTGGCGTAAAAAGCATCATTTCTACTAAACTCAGATTCGGGGACGCCAATTCTATGATGTCCCAGGGCGGAATGCAGGCTGCCATAAAAAAAATCGACTCACCTCCCCATCATTATCTAGATGCTATGGGCGGCGGTCATTTTGATAATAAACCGGAACTCGTCCGTGCCATGACTGAAAAAGGACCAGATGTGGTTAAATGGCTGGAAGAACTCGGTGTTGTCTGGGACAAACTGGATGACGGTTCATTTCAGGCTTTGCACGGGGGAGGCACTTCCAGAAAAAGAATGCTTTCATCGCGCGATTATACCGGTGCTATCATTTTACGTACCCTTATGGATGAAGTAAGAAACCAACCTGACAAAGTAAATGTACTTGAATTTATGCCTACAGTTGAATTGCTCTTAGATGAACAAGGAAAGTGTGCGGGAGGAGTGCTCTATAACCTTGAAACTGAAGAATATTTTACTGTAAAAGCAAAAGCCACTATTATCACCACCGGCGGATACGGACGGCTGCATATAAGAGGATATGACACAACCAACCATTACGGCGCAACCGGAGACGGGTTGGTTATAGCTTACCGTGCTGGGGGAAAACTTCTTTATATGGATTCTGTGCAATACCATCCGACTGGTTCAGTTTTCCCGGAGCAGATCGCAGGATTTCTAATTACAGAAAAAATCAGAGGAGCCGGTGGACAGCCATTAAACAAAGATGGGGAACTCTTTGTTTTCCCGCGCGAACCAAGGGATGTTGAAAGTTCAGCAATAATCAGAGAATGTGTGGAAAGAAAAAATGGCATAAAAACTCCTAGTGAGCGTGTCGGCATCTGGCTTGACTCCCCTCTTATCGAAATGCTTCAGGGAGATGGCTATATAAATAAGCAATTCCCTGCTATGCATCGGCAGTTCATCCGTTATGGAATCGACATCACCAAAGAGCCCATGTTGATCTATCCTTCTCTCCATTACCAGAATGGAGGGATCGAGATCAATGAAAAATGTGAATCCAATATTCCCGGCCTTTATGTTGCCGGAGAAGCGTCGGGGGGAGTTCACGGACGCAATCGTTTGATGGGAAATTCCGTATTAGATTATAATGTTTTCGGCCGCATAGCGGGAGAATACGCTTCCACATATACTAAATCCGTAAAGCTAAACAAATTGTCCCTCGACCACATAAATAGTTATGAAAAAGAGCTTAAAGCTGCTGGAATCAGAACTGACCTCATCTCCCCGGTACTCCTACCCTCCTATACTCCTGAAGACGTCCGCAAACGCCCGTTAACCGCTAAATACGAAGGGACACTAAGATAAAAACAGATCATGTTTCACTTTCTTCTCTTCCCCATTCACCTTTGACTAATAATTAATATTAAGTCATTTGACAATAATAGTTTGTTTATATATGCTAATATAAAATTGTATCAGCTACTTATAGGGAAAGAAGGAGTTGGTTGATGTCAAACAAAAGTATAGAAAGAAGAACTTGTTTCCGGTTTGAGATTCCGGGAGCAACTACCAGCTATAAATTAGATAAATTTCTCTCCTCTTCTCCTGGAAAATATGGAGAAGAATTCTGCCCGATTTTGGACTTCAGCAGAGGAGGCATACGCTTTGTCTCCCAGAAAGCTTTTAAAATAAACACAAAAATCAACATGAAAATTTCTATTACTGGTGAAAGAGTTCCTAAGACTTTTAAAGGAAGAGTTAGATGGTCAGCAGCAAACCCAGGGAAAAGTTATAAATACCAAATAGGGGTTCAATTTAATCCCTATGGTGAGAAAAAAGGACAAAATTACCCTGGCTCTCTGGTAAAAATTATTGCCCTGGAACAAAAATTCATCCCGGAGGATAAATCAGCTTTAAAAAGCTCAGCTACTGGCGACTTTGAAATAGATGGGTGACAATAATCAGTCTTTCTCCCCTTCAATAACAACTTCAGAGTAATCTGCGATTTGGCTGAAAAGTTTACTAACCTGTTGAAGTAATGCCAGGCGGTTACGCTTGATCCTTTTATCTTCAGCCATCACCAGTACATTATCAAAAAAATTATCTATTGATGACCCTAGTGTAAGCACAATTCTTTGAGCTCTTGAAAAATCTCCACTTAAAAATAAAGGCCTAACATTATCTCTAATAATCGAATAAGTTGTGTAAAGCTCTCGCTCTTCTTTCTCAATAAGCAGATCCTGATTTACCCTATACATGGGTTGTCCTCTCAATATATTGTTAACTCTTTTGGAAGTAAGGATCAATGTCTTAAATTTTAAATTATCTTTAAGGCTGTTCAACGCTTTCATCTTGAGAAAAGTATTATAATTTTTATCAACACCTGAACTCAGCACTGCGTTTATCAGATCATAACGAAACCCAAGGTGGCTAAAAATATACTCTATTCTGTTCTTAAAAAATTCAAGACAGATCTCTTTTAACTCGCTTCTGTTTTTTATCAGGCAATCCTCATATACTTTAATGACCTTATCCAGAAGCCGGGGAAAGGAAAAATCCAATTTTTTATCAAGCACAATAGAGCATATACCCTGGGCATTTCGGCGCAGTCCAAAAGGGTCCTTTGATCCGGATATCTCAATTTCAAGGCCTAAAACTCCTACTATTGAATCCAGCTTATCACAAACTGCCAAGATAGCCCCGATAAGAGAAGACGGACTAGGATCATCCAGGCTGACTGGTTGGTAATGTTCATATATAGCTTTCCAGACAGCAAAGGAATATTTTTCTTTCCGTGCATAAATTCCGCCCGCTTTCCCTTGCAGGGAAGGAAACTCTCTTACCATTTCTGTAAGCAGATCAGCTTTGCACAGTTCAGCTGCTTGTTTGATCTGTTGTTTTTTTTTGCCTGCATCCACCTTGTTTACTAAGTAAAGGGCAATTTTTTTTATTCGTTCACTCTTGTCTTCATAACTTCCCAGGCTTTCCTGAAAAACGACCTGCCTTAAATTCTCGGCTCTTTCTTTCAGCGGTATTTTTGAATCCTGCTCCCAAAAAAAGCGTGCATCTTCCAGTCTCGCTTTTAAAACCCTCTCGTTCCCCTTGCTGACAAATCCTTTTTCATCATTACAGGCATCAGTAACTCCCAAAAAAACCGGGAGTTGTTTCTTTCCCTTAATAACAGAAAGGAGATTTTGCCCCTCTCTCATCGCAGTACTTAATATCTCAATAGGTAAATTCAAATATTTTTTAGGGAATGCTCCCAAAAAAACATACGGGTATTCAACATCGTTAGCCAGTTTGTCCAAGAGTTTTTCATCTGGGAAACATTGCGCTTCCAGAGGCGCTAGCTTTTTTTCTATAAGATTTTTTATACGGGATTTCCTTGTTTTCTCTTCGATAAGGACTTTATTTTTCTTTAACAATCTTCGGTATTCCTGGAATGATTTTACTTTTATAGGGGCGGGAAAATACAGCTTGTGACCTGTAGTAAAATCTATTGTCGAAATTCCATTAACCATAAAAGAAAGTTGTTCCCCCTCCAAAATACAAAAAATATACCTAATAGGGCGGGAAAATTTAAAATCATTCGCTCCCCAACGCATCATTTTTGGAAAACTCAATCTAGTGATAATGTCCGGCAATACCTGAGGCAGCACATCCTTAGCAGACCTTCCTTTTTGAATTTTCTTTACAGCAATATACTCCCCTTTTTCATTAGAGACGACCTCCAAGCTATCAACCTTAACTCCCAGGGACCTGGCAAATCCCATGACAGCTGGAGTTAGGCTGCCATCTGGAGCAAATGCCACAGATTTTGGCGGACCAAAAATTATTTCTTCTTTATTTCTCTGGTAGGCTATTAAATCACCATATATGATCAGCCTACGACAGGTTCCAAATGTCTCGATTTTTCCAGGTTTTTTTTTCTTGTCAACCAGGCCCTTTGAGACAAGCACATCTTCGAAATTTCTTTTTAATTGTTGCAAAGCAGCTTTGACATGCAGTAAAGGCATCTCTTCGGTATTAATTTCCAGGACAAATTCCATCAGGAAGAACCCTCCCGAGAGGTGTATTTCTGGGCAATTTTAGTCACTAGG
>JAUWTR010000357.1 GCA_030614645.1 Candidatus Aminicenantota bacterium | reverse complement strand
TTTTAAAGATGTATTTACGGTCTACGATGAATGTTTTATAATAATATAGCCTGGATTATTCACGTTTCGACTTTTTTTATGAATAGTTCAGGGGAGGAGGGGATATGAGACGGTTCAGTTTACTGAGTATTGTATTAGGATTTATGACTGTTCTGGGGATCTTTTCCTTGTCTAGGAACCAGGATGAAAATTCTTATACCCGCCTCCGGATGGAAATGGTGCAAAAGCAGCTTATTCCTCGAGGCATAACCGATGAGCGGGTTCTGGAGGCTATGCGGAAGATACCCCGGCATCTTTTTGTGAATGAAGCTTACCGGCATCTTGCGTACGAGGATCATCCTCTGCCTATCGAAGCTCAGCAGACAATCTCCCAACCATATATTGTGGCTCTGATGACCCAGCTTCTCAACCTGAAAAAGGGAGAGAAGGTTCTGGAGATAGGAACTGGTTCAGGTTATCAGGCCGCAGTGTTGGCTGAGTTAACCCATAATGTTTTTTCCATTGAAATCGTTGAAGCCCTTGCCATAAAAGCCTCCCAAACTTTACGTGACCTGGGTTATAAGCAGGTGTTTGTGAAATTCGGCGATGGTCATGCGGGATGGAGCGAGGAGTCTCCTTTTGATGTCATTATCATCACTTGTGCCACTAAGGATGTTCCCTCGGCTCTCTTTTCCCAACTGCGTGAAGGAGGCAGGATGGTACTTCCTTTAGGGAATCCTCAAACCTACCAAACTTTGACCTTGATAACCAAGATTAAGGGCAAGCCCAAAACAGTTAAAGTCCTCGATGTCCGGTTTGTGCCGATGACGAAAAAGTGAGGGACCCTAAGTGAACGGGTCCTGTCGTGGACACTATCCGGCCGTCCTCGCTCCACCCATCCCCCAATGGGTCCCTTCCGCTGCGGGCGGGCGGACAGTTTTACCACGCCACCCATCCTCTTAAATTCAACGCGATACAGGGCACATTCGAAATTTGAGAATGGGCTCTATTTGGCGCTTGCCTTAATACAAAAGGTTGCATACAATTAGCCTGAACTATTCATAAAAAGGGAGATAAGAATGCCGATTAAATATCTGGTTACGGGCGGAGCGGGATTTATTGGATCCAATATTGTCCACAGTCTGGTTAAAAGTCAAGCTGAAGTGCGTGTGCTAGACAATCTATCAACCGGAGATGAAAACAATCTCAAGAACATAGGATCACAAATTGAATTCATTGAAGGTGATATCTGCAATCTGAGCACCATGAATGATGCCATGGAGGGAATAGACTTTGTCATTCATCAAGCAGCCCTTCCCTCTGTACCCAGATCGATTGAGAATCCCAATGCTTCTCATGAAAACAATATCACCGGCACTTTAAATGTCCTGCTGGCGTCCCGTGACCATGGTGTCAAAAGGGTCGTTTTTGCAGGCTCTTCCTCCGCCTATGGTGAATCCCCCAGCCTTCCTAAAAAAGAAGACATGCTTCCGGCACCCCTCTCTCCCTATGCTGTCACTAAATTGTCAGGGGAATTTTACTGTCAAACCTTCAGTTCCGTATATGGGTTGGAAACCATTACCCTGCGTTATTTTAATGTTTTCGGCCCCAGACAAAATCCAGAATCCCAATATGCCGCAGTTATCCCCAAATTCATCACAACATTACTGGCCTGCAAGCCGCCCACCATATATGGAGATGGAGAACAAACCAGAGATTTTTCATTCGTGGAAAACGTAGTATCAGCCAATATCCTTGCCTGCCAAGCAGAAAAAACTTCAGGAGAAGTCATTAATATTGCAACCTCACAACGTATCAGTTTGAATCAATTGTATGCTCTCCTGAAAGAGATAGTTAATAAAGACATCCCCGCTCAATATGCCCCCCCCAGGAAGGGAGATGTCAAGCATTCCCTGGCCGATATTTCCCGGGCAGAGAAATTCCTTGGTTATCATCCCACAATTGGTCTAAAAGAAGGACTCGAGCAGACAGTTGCCTGGTTCCGGAACAAGGTATGATGAAAATTTTAATCGCCGAGCCTGACGCTGTATCCAGATGCTCTTTAGAGATAAACTTAAAGAAAGGCGGCTATGAGATTATTACTGCGGATAGTGGAATGGAAGCATGGAAAACCCTGTTGGAAGATAACAAAATACGCCTGGTCATCGCAGATGGAGAGATGCAGGACATGAAAGGGCTTGACCTTTGTAAAATGATCAGAACCTTTAAATTTCCCTGGGATATCTATATCATTCTGATCATTAATGCCAGTGAAGAAGAGGACCCTATTGAAAGTCTGAGATATGGTGTTGATGACTACTTGAATAAACCTGTCAATTTAACCGAACTGTTTTTCCGACTGCATACAGCTCAAAGGATTCTTTATCTAAGCCAAAAACTCAAAGAAAAAGAATCCTGAACAACTCGTGAATAATACAGGATACAGAATCTTAAACTCAATTATTACCCTGGATTATTTTAATTTCAAAAGATCAAGAAGCTCCTCGAGTTTGATCCTCTCTTTTTCCCATGAACGGTACATACCGGGTAAATCAGCATTTATATTGGCCAATTCCTTCTGGAGAGATACGACCAGCTCTCCTTTTCGTAGTGTTTCCGGTCGGCACAGGCTGGACTCTATTTCCCTTTTTCTGCTTTCCAGTTTTTCTATTTCCCCCTCCAGTTTCATAACCACTGCTTCCAGATGCCCGCGCTCCTGACTGACAGCTTGCCGGGCTTCGGCTTCCCGGCGCTTTTGTTCCTTGTTTTTCTTAGCAATGGAGGACAACCGCACCTCTCCCCTTTTCTCGGAAAGGATATCCTGGGCAGCTATACGTTTTTCCAA
>JAUWTR010000200.1 GCA_030614645.1 Candidatus Aminicenantota bacterium | reverse complement strand
GACTCTCCTCCCCAAAGATCTATCTTATTTATGGCGGTTACAGCAGAGGAGCAGGGACTGCTGGGCTCGGGTTATTATGCCACCCATCCCATCTATCCCCTTACAAAAACCGTTGCTGTCATTAATATGGACAGTCTGAATATCTATGGCCGCATGAAGGATATCCGGATTATTGGTTATGGACAGTCCGAATTGGATGATTATGTTAAAGCCTATGCAGAGGAAGTGGGAAGGGTAGTTAAAGCCAATCCGACGCCAGAAAAAGGCTCCTTTTTCCGCTCTGACCATTTTCCTTTTGCCAAACAGGGCGTGCCAGCTTTAAGCGCTGGCTCAGGCATTCAGCATCTGGAGAAAGGAGAGGAATGGGGACTTGCCCAAAAAGAAAACTATAACAGAGAAAAATATCATAAACCTTCAGATGAGTTTGATTCCAATTGGGACTTGAGCGGCATCCTGGACGACCTGCATATGTATTTTATGATCGGATGGCGCTTGAGCGGGGAATCCACATTTCCCAACTGGAAAGAAGGCAGCGAATTCAAACTCAAACGAGATGCAGATATGGTTTTGGATTTATCAGAGTACCATCCCTATTACTATCAGAAAAAAACATTGTTCGAAAAATTACCTGATACAGATGATGAAATAATATTTCTGGGCGATAGCATTACCGCTGGAGGGAATTGGATAGAGATGTTCCAGAGCGTCAGAATAAAAAACCGCGGCATAAGCGGAGATGTAACAGATGGTGTCTTGGATAGGCTATCAGAGATAACCAGTTCAAAACCAGATAAAATCATTTTAATGATAGGTATAAATGACCTGGCAGCCGGCAAATCAGAAGAGTATGTGGTCAATAATATCAGCAGGATTGTAAAAAAGATCCTGAATACATCCGCTAATACTAAAATCTATCTACAGAGCCTTCTGCCTGTAAACAGAGACCTTGGCATGTTTCCCATATACACAGATAAAACTCAGGCAGTGCTTATCTTAAACGCCAGGCTGAAAAAAGTGGCTGAGAAATATGGAGTAATATATATAGATCTCTATTCAGCCTTTACAAATGGCGGAGATAAGCTTAATCCCAAATATACAAACGACGGGCTTCATCTTACCGGAGATGGTTATATCCTCTGGAAATCTTTGATTAAAAAGTATGTGAAGAAATAGAAAGTAAAGGCAGCCTACATATTCCGCCGGTACTGCCCCCCTACTTCATAGAGAGCCTGGGTTATCTGACCCAGAGAACAAACTCTCACAGTATCCATAAGTTCGGCGAATATGTTTTCTCCAGCAAGGGCAGTTTTTTGCAGAAGCTTAAGGGCTGCCGGGGCTTCTTTTTTATTTCGCTGCTTGAATTCCGCCAGGCGCTTAAGCTGGGACTGCTTTTCTTCCTCAGTAGCCCGGGAAAGTGGAATACAACTCCCGGCTGCGGCAATATGGGACTGCTCTGCCTCCGGATCACAGAAAGTATTAACTCCGATTATGGGAAGCTCTCCTGTATGCTTTTGCATCTCATAGTGCATGGATTCTTCCTGGATCATGCTGCGCTGGTAGCCTGTCTCCATAGCACCAAGTACTCCTCCGCGCTCTGCAATACGGTCAAATTCCATTAGTACTGCTTCTTCTACCAATTGAGTCAACTCTTCAACAATAAAACTGCCCTGGTTCATATTCTCATTTTTGGCCAGTCCCCATTCCCGGTTTATTATCTGCTGAATGGCCAGGGCCCGTCGCACAGATTCAGCACTGGGAGTAGTAATGGCTTCATCATAGGCATTAGTATGCAGGCTGTTGCAGTTGTCATAAACAGCACACAACGCCTGGAGAGTGGTGCGGATATCATTATACTGAATCTCCTGACTGTGGAGAGAACGACCTGATGTCTGGATATGGTATTTAAGCATCTGGGAACGATTCGAAGCACCGTACTTTTCACGCATGGCAACCGACCAGATGCGGCGGGCCACCCGTCCAATGACAGTATATTCAGGGTCCATCCCATTTGAAAAGAAAAAAGAAAGATTGGGGCCAAAACTGTCAAGCGGCATGCCCCGGGAAAGGTAATATTCCACATATGTAAATCCATTGGATAAAGTCAAGGCAAGCTGGGTAATGGGATTGGCTCCGGCTTCAGCTATATGGTAGCCGGAAATAGATACAGAATAAAAATTCCGCACATTTTTCTCCCCAAAATATTCCTGAATATCTCCCATCATCTTAAGGGCGAATGCTGTGGAGAATATACAGGTGTTCTGTCCTTGGTCCTCTTTTAATATATCAGCCTGGACTGTTCCGCGTACCTGGGAAAGGGCATGATTACAGATATTCTGATACTGCTCAGAGGAAGGCTTTTTTCCATTTTTTTTTGTAAACTTTTCTAACTGTTGGTCAATTGCAGTATTTAAGAACATTGCCAGCATCATGGGAGCAGGGCCGTTAATAGTCATGGAAACAGAGTTATTTGGAGCACACAAGTCAAAACCATCATAAAGTACTTTGATATCATCCAGGCTGCAAATACTTACGCCGGAGGTTCCTACTTTTCCATATATATCCGGACGCTTTTCAGGGTCACATCCATAAAGTGTTACAGAATCAAAAGCTGTAGAAAGACGTTTTGCTTCATAGTTTTCTGACAGCAGCTTGAACCTCCGGTTTGTCCGGGCCGGGTCGCCTTCTCCTGCAAACATACGGGTGGGATCTTCCCCCTTGCGCTTTAGTGGAAAAACACCGGCAGTAAAGGGAAAATATCCCGGGAGGTTTTCCCTCCGCATCCAGCGGTAGATCTCACCAGGGTCTTTGAATCTGGGGAGAGAAAGCTTGGGGATTTTTTTGTGAGCAAGAGATTCCGAATAAAGTGGGAGGCGGATCTCTCGGTTACGCACTTTATAGACTAGTTCATCTTTAGAATAAATCTGTTTTATCTTCTCCCATTGTTCAAGAAGAGAGGTGGTTTCTTTATCCAACCTCTCCTCAGCTTTAGCAACTTCTTGTTTAAGGCGGGAAACTGCTTTAGAGAAATTGTTTTCCGGTTCACTCTGTCTTAAGATCCCAGCAGATTCTTTCAGGTGCCAGACTTTACGTACAGCATCAGCTTGATTTTCGGTATGTTTGTGGTAAGTCCTCAGCGTGTCAGCGATTTCAGCCAGATAACGGGTCCTTTCGGGAGGTATGATTATTGTCTTTGATGTAGAGGTTTTGTTTTCAAGCGGGGGAAGTTTTGATTTAAACTCAACTCCGGTTTTCCGGGTTATAACATCAAGCATTTTTTGATAAAGAGAGGTAACTCCGTCATCATTAAATTTGGAGGCGATAGTCCCAAAGACCAGCATGTCTTCTAACTTTTTCTCAAATTCATCCCGGTTACGCTGCACCTGCTTGCGCACATCACGGACTGCATCCTCTCCTCCCAGTTTTTCGAACTTATTGACAACCACAAGGTCTGCAAAATCAAGCATGTCGATCTTTTCCAGCTGGGAAGCAGCACCAAAATCACTGGTCATAACATAGATTGATAAATCCACCAGATCGATAACACTGGAGTCACCCTGCCCGATACCGGCTGTCTCTGCAATGACCAGATCAAACCCAGCAGCTTTAACCACCTCGATCACATCAGGCAAAACAATTGGGATTTCAGTAAGAGAACTCCGTGTCGCCAGAGACCGCATATATACTCTGGGACTGTCGATGGCATTCATCCGTATTCTATCCCCCAAAAGAGCGCCCCCGGTTTTTCTACGCGAAGGATCACAACTTATAACAGCAATATGGATATCTTTGATATCCCGAAGCAGGCGTAAAATCAGCTCATCTGTAAGAGATGATTTTCCAGCACCTCCAGTTCCTGTCATACCGATCACTGGGATTGTCTTCTTCGCGGCCATATTTTTTATCTCGGTTTTAATAGAGGGCAGGTTTTTACTTTCCTCATCCTGAGCCAACTCTACAGCAGTTATCAACCGGGCCACCTGGAGTTTGTTTTTAGAGGAAAGCTGTTCTAAATCAAAATCGCTGTTTTTAAGTGGAGAAAAATCCAGAAGACTTACCATATGATTGATGATCCCCTGCAGGCCAAGACGGGTTCCATCCTCTGGTGAATATATCTTGATCACACCATAGTCTTCAAGCTCTTTTATCTCATCAGGCACGATCACTCCGCCTCCGCCCCCGAAAACTTTAATACCTGCAGCTCCTTTTTCCTTTAGCAGGTCTATCATATATTTGAAAAACTCGATGTGGCCTCCCTGATAGGAAGAAACCGCTATACCCTGCACCCCTTCCTCAACAGCAGCATTTACGATCTCATGCGCCGAACGGTTGTGCCCTATATGTATTACTTCTACTCCGGTTCTCTGCAGTATCCGGCGGATAATATTTATCGAAGCATCATGTCCATCGAACAACGAGGTGGCGGTAACCACCCGGATATGGTGTTTGGGCTTATATACTTTACTCTCTTTACTCATGATTTCTCCTT
>JAUWTR010000299.1 GCA_030614645.1 Candidatus Aminicenantota bacterium | reverse complement strand
ATCTTTTTCCTGAATTTTCTCCGTTTAAAGAAAATCTCCTCGCACGGGATATTCGTACAAGCGAGCAAATGTGCCAACGCTTGTTGGAGGAAACCGGAGTAGCTATTTTGCCGGGAAGTGAGTTTGGTCGAATGCCGGAGGAGTTGAATGCCCGTTTAGCCTACGTCGACTTTAATGGGAAAGCCGTTTTGAAGGCCTTGGACTCCTTACCTGCAGGTCAATCCCCGGATGAAACATTCCTTAAGAAATACTGCGGAAATGTGATCGAGGCTATCGAACGGATGTGTGCTTGGTTTACTCGATGACATGAATAGCTTTGGCAGCCGGGTGGATACCCTGGAGGAACTCAATTATTTCCATCATGGAGGGATTTTGCCGTATGTCATCCGGCAGCTTCTCTGATAGACTCTTTTTTCAGCATCCCACTGCACAAAAACGAGGGTCGTCTTCGCCTTGAGATTTTTTCGGGCATCTGCCAATGCCATCTGTCTGTGTGCCGGTCCTCACTCTGTTGTTCTCGTTGTCCATGAGCTTGCTGTGCATTTAACTCATCCCATATAAAAAAAAGGATGTGACTCTCCCGAATTATGCCGCCTAAAGCTATAATGCAACAACATCCAGCATGAAAATAACGGGGGATACGTTAATGGAGTATCTGCCTGAATACTTCAGGTGTAACATTTTTGAGTTCTGGACGTATATATATATGAATATGTTCTATCGCATAGAACAAATAAGGAGTCACGATGACAGAGAAATTCATTTCCCGCCCTGAAGAGATCGTGTTGCTGGCTGTCCGGAAGCTAAAAGATAATGCGTATGGAGTAACCATTCGCAATCTTATACAAGAAATGACAGGTAAATACTGGTCTGTGGGAGCGATCTATGTGCCCTTGGAACGGCTGGAGCAGCGAGGGTTGCTGGTTTCCTCGACCAGCCCTCCCAAGCCCGAGCGCGGCGGCCGTAGAAAGCGGGTTTTCAAGGTAACCCCTGCCGGCCTTAAAGAGCTGGATGATCTTTATAAGGTCAATTCTGTTTTGTGGCAGGGTTATCCTGAGCTGAGTCTGGAGAAAAAAAGCTAAATTGGAAATTGAAGATGTCTAAAACCCGGCTCTATGAATATCTCATCGAAAAACTGCTGTCGAGTAAATACAGCGAGACCGTCGTGGGGGATCTTCTTGAGATCTATGAGGCCCGTGCTGCTTTCGGCAGGTTTAGAGCTCGGGTTTGGCTGGTTTTTCAGCTTGTGGCGTCTTTGTATTCACTCTGTAAACAAAATATCTACGGAGGTGCAGCCTTGTTTAAAAATTATTTCCTGATGGCCATTCGCAATCTTAAGAAACATCGAGCTTACGCTCTTATCAATATTTTTAGTCTTGCCCTGGGATTGAGTGCCGCTATCCTTATCCTGCTTTATTTGCAATTCGAAATAAGCTATGACCGTTTCCATGAGGACCTGGACAGCATCTATCGGGTTTCCGTCCGGCATCTTAAGGAGGGGGATTTCGAAAGTGAAAGCCATGTTTTTACTCCTCCCATGGGAGAGGACATGAAAAAAGATATGCCCGAAGTGGAAAACTTTGTACGCATGTCTACCCGACGCCCCATGTATTTTAATGTCGAAAACAAAGCCTTTAAGGAAGACTATGTCTGTTATGCATCCTCTCAGCTGTTCAACATGTTTTCTTTTAAGTTAATATCGGGCGATCCGCAAACAGCCCTGGAAGATCCCTTTTCCATTGTACTCTCCGAGCAGGCAGCTCAACGCATCTTTGGATCAGAAGAACCTGTAGGGAAGACCATCCAGATCGGGCCGGAATATCTTTATCAAGTAACCGGTATCGCTGAGGACCTTCCTGGGAATTCTACCATCCAGTTCAGTGCGCTGATCTCCTTTGCCACCTTGTATTCTCTGCCCAATATGTATTTAGGCTGGAATGGTGGCAATCAATATATTACCTATGTCAAACTTGGAGAGAATACCACCCAGGCTTCTGTAGAGGAGAAGTTTCCGGATTTTATGTGGCGATATATCAATGAAACCGTAGCTCCTTATGGATGGAAGAATGATGCGTATCTCCAACCTCTTAAAAAAGTTCATTTTCACTTCGACGCCAGCTCACGCACCGCTTTGGCTAATTTCGTTACCTTTGCGGCAGTGGCCCTTTTTATTTTGATCATTGCCTGTATAAATTTCATAAACCTCACGACTGCCAGAGCTACGCGCAGGGCCAGAGAGGTAGGGATGCGGAAAGTGATCGGCGCCACCCGCGGAAATCTTATCCGTCAGTTCTTGGGAGAGTCTGTGCTTTTAACCGGCATTGCTTTTATTACCGGGATCATACTCGCATATGTTTTAACTCCGACCTACAACCAACTCTTGAATAAGGAACTGAATCCGCTGCAGCTTGTCAATTTAGCCTCGATCGGAGGCCTGTTTTGCTTGATTCTCTTGGTAGGATTTGCATCAGGGATATACCCGGCCTTTTATCTGTCTTCTTTTCAACCTGTAAAAACCTTAAAAGGAGTGTTGCACTCAGGGAGGGGAAAACAGAAGTTTCGCAACACCCTGGTAGTCTTTCAATTTGTTATATCTGTGACCCTGATTATTTGTACTTTTCTCATTCGGGATCAGCTTCATTTTATTAAAAAATATGACCTGGGCTATAACAAGGACAATATGCTGGTTATTCCATTGCCCGATCCAGCTATGAGGTCGAAAACCGAAGATATGCGAGCCGAACTACTCGGATTACCCGGAATCTCTCAAGCTGCTGCTTCCTCTCAGGTGCCTTATCAAGGATTTACCGGAAACGGCTATGTCCCGGAGGGTTATACCCATTCCATCATGATCCGTGCTCTCGATATCGATGAATACTTTCTGGATACTTTTGGACTAAAAGTGATAAAAGGCCGAAACTTTTCTAAGGATTTTTCTACTGATGATCAGGCCCTGCTCATCAACGAAACCTTAGCAGGACAGTTGGGATGGGAAGATCCTGTGGGAAAAACCATCACCCGAAATGGGGAGTGGCAGGTAATCGGAGTTGTAAAGGATTTTCAGTTCGACACCCTGCATGATAAGGTCGCACCACTGCTTATGACCAACAATCCCTGGGGCACTCGATTTTATTATCTTTCGGTTAAAATCAAAACCGGCGATATGCAAGGGACTCTTGCAGCCATAGAGGATATCTATAAGAAGTATTCGCCGTTGATATCCTTCGAATATTTATTTCTGGATGACGCTTTTGACAGGCTGTACAAGTCAGAGGAGCGCTTCGAGCGGATATTCCTTTACTTCTCGCTTTTGGCCATTGCTGTGGCTTTGCTGGGGCTGTTCAGCCTTTCTGCCTAT
>JAUWTR010000365.1 GCA_030614645.1 Candidatus Aminicenantota bacterium | reverse complement strand
CCCCCAGCGGGGAAATCCCTTCCTGTCCTCACAACGCTCTCCTCGAGATTCTCTCGAGGAACCATGCCCGCGTTGTTCCGGATGGCTTTCTCCGGGATTTACCAGTATCCATGCCAGCTCTTGACCTGAATCATTCATAAAAATTGCCGATGTTGTATTCAATAAAATCAATAACTTATTTTATCATCGGCACTTTTTACCCTCCGGGCGAGTCGATCTTGTCGCATCTGCTTTGTTGCAGAGTATTCGCAGTGAAGTCCACAGCTTCACACTCTGCGCCTTGCATCTGCGGCAACCTCGACTCGTGAATAGTTCAGGCAAGTTAACCTGATTCTTTTTACCGCTCCTCTGTCAAACAATAGCTTTTCTCTTATTATTTCCCGTTTTTAGAGAAAAAAAATTGGGGGAACTCCTTTCGTCTCAACCTTGACTCAGGGATATGTTAATAATAAAATTAGATGTTATGAAATATGAAAATATTGTTGTGGGTGCGTTAGAGACAAATTGTTACCTGGCATTTTGTGAAAACTCCCGAAAATGTGCGGTAATAGACCCGGGAGCTGATCCTGAAAAAATTATCCGGATTATTGATGATAAAGACCTGAAGCCAGTTGTGTTGTTAAATACTCATGGGCATATAGACCACATCGGGGCCAACAAAGCGATAAAAGATAAGTTTGGAATCCCGCTTTATATTCATAAAGCCGACGAAAAGATGTTAAAAAGCGCTTTACAGTCAGGATTGGCTTTGCTTTTGGGTTCTAAGGCTTCTCCAGCGCCGGATAAGTTTTTTAATGAAGGAGACACAATCGATATCGGAGAGTCAAAGTTGGAAGTTATTCATACTCCCGGTCATTCTCCTGGCAGTGTAAGCTTTTTAACCGATACAGTGCTTTTTTCCGGGGATACGCTTTTTTGCGGCGGTGTGGGCCGTACCGATCGTCCCGGTGGCTCATGGGAAAAGTTAGTAAATTCAATTAAAAAAAAGATCTTGACCCTGTCCGATGAAACGCTGGTATTACCCGGGCACGGTCCTGCTACTACAGTGGGACAAGAAAAAGAATCTAATCCTTATATCAGATGAGTAACCTTCCCTCATCTCCCGAGGGCATTCTGCGAGTTTTTCTTGAGTTTCTTTCCGTGGAAAAGGGGCTTTCTTCCAATACTATTCGGGCCTATTCCCATGACTTAAATAAATTCTTTCTGTTTTTTCAAAAAGAAAAGATCACCTGGAATAAAGCCGGCGAAAATGATCTGATCAAATTCATTCATCAACAGAGAAGGGCAGGTCTTTCTTCCCGTTCTTTGGCCCGGCTGATTTCTTCTTTAAAAGCATTCTTCAGATTTTTAATCCTGGACGGAGGAATTAAAAAGAATCCTGCGGCTAATCTCAGTTCACCAAAAATATGGTTCACACTGCCAAGGTTTTTAAAAGTAAAGGAAGTGGAGCGTCTTTTAAACCAGCCCGGAGATGATGATATCCGTGGTATCAGGGATAAAGCGATGCTTGAATTACTCTATGCCGCCGGTTTACGTGTATCTGAGCTGGTAAAATTGAAATTAAAGGACATTAACCTTGATGATAGTTTCCTTATCTGCCGCGGGAAAGGGGGCAAAGAGAGAGTTGTCCCCATGGGAAACTTGGCTTCTTCAGCGATAAAAAAATACCTTAAAGAAGCACGCTGGCAGTATGTCAAAAAGCACAATGATTTTGTGTTTTTAACTTTAAGAGGAGGGTGTTTTACCCGGCAGGGATTTTGGAAACTGCTCAAAGGCTATGCCTTAAAGGCTGGGCTGGACAAGAAGATCAGCCCACATATGCTGCGCCATTCTTTTGCTACACACATGCTGGAAAGAGGGGCAGACCTTCGCTCGATTCAGCTTATGTTGGGACACAGTCAAATAACTACAACCCAGATATATACGCAGGTCAGCGGAAAAAGATTGCGTCAGGCATATAATAAATATCACCCTCGTGCCTAAATAGTAAGGAAGATGGAGGAAAATTGAAAGTTTTGGTTAGTATTCGAAACAGATTTCTGGCTGGTCTGCTGATTTTGGGGCCTATTGGTCTTACAGCCCTCGTTTTGCGCTGGATTTTTAACGTGTTTGATGGCCTTGTGGGACCCTATCTTAAGGAGCATGTGGAATGGTATTTCCCTGGCCTTGGGATTTTATTTACTGTGCTTGCTGTTTACTTGATTGGACTGTTAACTGCGAATTTGGTAGGAAGAAAATCCATAAAGCTGCTTGACAGGATTATCCTTCGACTGCCGATAATAAAAGTAGTCTATTCAACAACAAAAGGGATATTCCAAGCCTTTTCAATCAAAGAAAGGAGTAATTTCAAAAAAGCTGTATTTATTCAATACCCCAGGAAAGGATTGTGGACTTTGTCGTTTGTAACTGGAACTACCTCAGGGATTGAAGGAGAAGAATTCTATTCTGTTTTTGTGCCGTCCACACCTCTGCCGACAACCGGATTTGTGCTGTTTATCAAAAAAAATGAAGTAATCGATGCTAAATTTTCTGTTGAACAGGGTTTGAAGTTACTTGTCTCCGGCGGTATGGTCATTCCTAAAAAAATTGCCCTCTAATTCTTAATTAACCTGGATTATTCAAGCTGGCATGGACACAGGTAAGTCCCTTCGAAAGACAGGGATTTCCCCCAGCGGGGAAATCCCTTCCTGTCCTCACAACGCTCTCCTCGAGATTCTCTCGAGGAACCATGCCCGCGTTGTTCCGGATGGCT
>JAUWTR010000218.1 GCA_030614645.1 Candidatus Aminicenantota bacterium | reverse complement strand
CAATTCATTTCCAAAAGATTTTCCAATGGATATCTCATCCCAATAGCCGTGCTTCCTGATAAGTTTTAATCCTTTTTCAATGTCATTATCCAAACTAACCATAACAAATTTTGTTTCTGTCTTTTTATATTTTTTAGAAAACTCAGTTTTTATCTTTTTGATTCTCGCAATACTCTCAGGAGCAGTAGAAGTGCCGAATTGAGTTGAGGCAAAATAATAAAAAACCATGATCTCTTTTGCTTCATCTTCCGTTACATCAGAATTAAGAAAAAAACTTCCGATAAGCATGGTTCCGGCTAAAACTGTGTATGCTATTTTCATTGTGATCCTTTTATTTTTAATAAACTCCTGTTTCATTTTTTCCTGACGAATTACTCACTTCCGGATTGTCTGTTTGAGACTTGAACATAGAGGGCAGGTCGATCCGTCTCTGCCCTTTCTTCAGCTCTTCGGCCAGGTCCATAACCACAACCTCATCAAAATTCCGGCGGTTGTAGATGTAAACGATTCCTTTCTTAAGGTCGCAAATATTGGAATAAACAGTCTGGGACCAGCTCGTTTCATCGAGGGTCTTTCGGATAAGCTCCAGGTTCAGCTTATTGGCTTTGGAGAGGATTTTATCCGCAATACGATACCGACTGCAAGGATAATTGCTGTCCTTAACATTGGAGATAACGAAGTTGGTGGCGATCTGGTACCATGTATCGCTTGTAACAAACTGGGTCCCCCCCTGGCCATATTCTACGATCATAGAGGCTCCTGAACGGTCAGCTACAGGAAACCTGGCCTTTTCAAGCACAGGAAAGTTGTATTTTTCAAAAAAATTCCTGACGTCTTCACAAGTGGCACATGTCCCAAGAATAACCATTATAACGATTCCCCTGAATGTAGGCTTTCCGGATTCAGGCTGCCACCCGGTGGAGGGAAGACTGTTCCCATCAATAAAAAGACCCTGGTCGTTCATTCCTCCCTGGACTGGGGAGTCATCATACCCGAAGATGATCCGTCCGTAATATTTTTCCGATGCAGGAACAATGGACACTATTGTCTCAGGGTGGTCCCGGTCTTCGTTGTTACCTGCCAAAACAAGACCGTTCCGGGCTGTCATAATGATGGTACAGCCAAAGAAGTCAGATTTTAATTCATCCTTTATCCTGGTTTTTAAAACATCAACATATCCAATCTTGAATTCATATGCGTTTGAGTAAATTGCCAGGCTCAGTACCATCAATATTATTGTAAGAGCTGTTTTTTTCTTAAACATGTTTTTCCTCTCTGTCGTTTTCGGATTCAATATACAGAAATGAAATGGCTATTCCTATAGACAAAAGTCCTATTTTCAAAAATAGGACATTTGTCTCAAATGGATAAATTTTTTACAGGAGAAGGATATATTTTAAGATTGCTTTCTGATAAGGTTGATAAGTTCAATTCTGTTCTTCACATTAAGCTTCTGATAAATATTGTATATGTGATTCCTGACTGTGCTGCTTGAGATGAAAAGTTTTTTCTCAATGTCCTTATTATTTGCTCCATTCAAAATCAGAGTGATGATCTCCTGTTCCCGGGCGGTGATGTCATATTTATTGAAAACTTTTTCTAAGTTTCCCTTATGAACAGTATGGGCTGATTTGAGTTTTGTTCTCATCCTGACCCAGAATAATAAAATGACCACAGCAACAGCAGCAGTAAAAGTGCGGAACCACCAGGTTCTCCAGAAAGGAGGAATGATTTTCATATTTATGGAAAGTCCTTTTTCATTCCACTCTCCGTCCGGATTTGAAGCTTTTACGTGCAGTATATATTCTCCTTTTGCTAGTCCTGAAAAAGAGATGGCACGATTAGGACCTGCATACACCCAGTCTTTGTCTCTTCCTTCCAGTTTATATGCGAACTGGTTCATTTCCGGATTTGCAAAACACAGGGCAGCAAATTCAAATGTGAAAAAGCCTGCTTTATAGGTTATATTCAAATCTCTAAGAGATGAGAGCGGCTGGTTGAGATCTATTTTTTTATTATGTCTGTAAAAAGCTGTCCAAGCAATAGGAGGAATAAACGGATTATTCTTTACATTTTTGGGATAAAAGCTGTTATATCCGTTTATCCCTCCGAAAAACATCCTTCCGTCACTGCTTTTAAAAAATGCCCCGGGATTGAATTTATTTGCCTGGATTCCATCATGTAAGACATGGTTTGTAATGGATTCGTTTTCTGGATCAAACTGCAGAAGCCCCCGGTTGGAACTCACCCAAAGATTCCCGGTTTTGTCTTCCAGAATTCCATAAATGATGTCGCCCACCAGCCCTTCTTTTACAGTGTAGTATTTCCATTTTTCTTCTGCTCTATCATATCTGTTTATTCCCTGGAAAGTCCCTATCCAGATAATACCTTGGCTGTCTTCAAGGAGTGAAGTTATCTGGTTATCAATAATAGTGTCTCTTTTAAAATTATTAGAGTCTTTAATAAACTGAATGCATTTTCCTGTTTTTTTGTTCATTTTGTTTAGGCCCCATGCTGTTCCCACCCATAAGGCTCCTGAGCTGTCTTCATAGATTGTAGTAATTTTAGATGAACTTAGATGCGATGTATCTGAAAGGGAGCTGTAATAATTAGTAAATAGGTCTGTTTTTTTGTTGAATTTGCTTAATCCATTATTTGTGCCGATCCAGAGAATATCTGCAAATTCTTTATCCTGGAGAATAGCAGTTACAATATTACCGGATAGGCAGTTTTCAGTTCCTTGAACATTTT
The DNA here is from genome assembly GCA_030614645.1 of Candidatus Aminicenantota bacterium. Lineage (GTDB taxonomy): Bacteria > Acidobacteriota > Aminicenantia > Aminicenantales > Aminicenantaceae > JAUVXM01. The sequence continues at coordinate 1,429 of JAUWTR010000218.1, read as the reverse complement.
TATAATGAGTGAAAAATCCGGTCGTGGGATCAAACCTGTTAAGCCCGGTTTTATCCATACCTGTCCATATTATTCCATCTTTATCTTCAAGGATAGCCTGGATCCTGACGGTGCTTATACTTTTAGTATCAACAGGATTATGAAAAAAATGGGTGGTTAGACCATTTTTTTCGTCTATTTTATCTAAGCCCCTACTTGTTCCAATCCAAAGAAATCCTGAACTGCCGAGGCATATTGAATGCACGTCATTGTCTTGGATGCTCTTTGGATTGTGAGGATTGTGCTTGAAGTGTTTAAATTTTATCTGGTTGTTTAGAGTTTTGTTTATACCCCCTCTTAAAGTTGCTACCCACATGATGCCTGATGAGTCTTGATATAGGGAAGTTATATTATTATCACTTAAAGAATCCTGATCATGAGGATTATGCTTATAAACGACATATTTCCCGGTTTTTTTATCAAATATCCTTAATCCATCTCCACTTGTTCCAATCCACAGTTTTCCTGCATTATCCTCCCCTATTGCAGTGATATTTGAATTGCCCAGGTCGTTTTTTTCGGTTTCGTTTCTATAATAGGCGGTAAATTCCTCACTCTCTTCATCATACTGGTTTAATCCTCCGTTTTTTGTGCCCACCCAGATTGTCCCTTGTTTGTCTTCGAGAATCGCCCAGACCGAGTTGCCTCCAATGCTTGTTGGGTCATCAGGATTATGTTTATAATTTTGTGGCTTTGGAGTATTAGCTTCAAATTTAAATAGACCTTTATCTTGGGTTCCTATCCAGATATTATCTTTACTGTCGATCAGCAGGTCCCAGATTGTATCAACATCCTGCCCTAAAGAGATTTCAGTAAATGTATTATCCTGTCTGTTATAGCAGCAGAGCCCGTTAAACCTGGTGCCTATCCATAGATTTCCTTTCTTATCCTCTTGGATAGAAAGGACAATGTTTCCGTTTAAGCTTTCTGCATTTTCCGGGTCATGTTTAAATTGGACAAACTCCTCTTTTTCTTTTACAAACCGGAAAAGCCCATTCCCGCTTGTTCCAAACCAAATATCCCCGGCCTTGTCCTCATGCATAGGAAAAACAGAAACCAAGGATAAAGATGTATTCTGGTCAAGTTGAGGGGGAGAGAAAAGAGTAAAATTGTAGCCGTCGTATTTGGCTAATCCTCTGCCTGTTCCAAACCACATAAAACCCTCTCTGTCCTGTAAAATGCTGGATACGGCAGTAACTGATTCTCTCTCAAATTTTGGAATAATGGGTTCGAACCGGATATATCTTCCCACAGATGAAAACATAAGAAATGGGATAAAGAGCAGCATAAAGAAGAGAGTAATTTTTTTCATTATGAATTGGGTTAAATATATATTCTGGCTACAAAAAAGTAAATATGTGATTATGGGGATTTCTATAAAGCTAATTTT
>JAUWTR010000059.1 GCA_030614645.1 Candidatus Aminicenantota bacterium | reverse complement strand
CCTGGGATGTCCAAGCCAATTAGAGGGCTGTTTATCTGAATACATAGTAATTCCTGAACAAAATTGCTTCCCGTTTGATAAATCCATGACATTTACCCAGGGAGTTCTGGTGGAACCGCTTTCCATCGGGATTTATGCTGTAAACCATTTGAAAGATATTAAAGCTGATACAATTGGGATTCTGGGTAGCGGTCCAATCGGGCTTAGTGTATTACTGGCCGCCCAGAAAATAGATATCCCTGCGATCTACATAACTGATAAGATTCAGTCCCGAATTGAAGCAGCTCTTAAGGCTGGTGCTAAATGGGGTGGCAATCCTGATGAATCAGATATTTTAGGAACTCTCCAAAATCAAACATCAGGGTTGGATGTTGTCTTTGAATGCTGCGGCGACCAGGCCGCACTTGACCAGGCCGTAGAGCTTCTTAACCCCGGGGGGAAGCTATTAATTCTCGGGATTCCGGAAATAGACCGCATTTCATTTAATATCAGCAAATTACGCCGCAAAGAGATCAGCATCCAAAATATACGCCGTCAAAATCAATGCTTCCAGACAGCTATCGATATGATAAAAAATGGATCAGTTGAGGTGGATTTTATGGCCACCCACACATTTCCTCTTATAGAAGCCCAAAATGCCTTTGAACTAGCCTCCTCCTATGAGGACGGAGTCATAAAAGCTATCATCTCACCCTAAGTCCAGGCCAGGAGGTAGGTCATGGCCCCGTTCCCGAATCCTTCTTGACTAGGTATTTTTTTTCTTATATCATTTTTCCTATAAGGAGATTATATATGAAATTTAAATCCAATTATGTTCCAGTTTTATCCGCCTTATTCTTTATCTTATTCTTTATAATTTGCAACTACGGATTATTCGCTCAGGCAGTTTCTTCCCCGCCTCCCCGCTCAGAAGGTGAAGGGCCATTTGACACACTTATTCTTTATGGAGCAACTATCATCGACGGCACAGGGGCAGTCCCGGCCGGTCCAGTTACTATCGTGATTGAAAAAAACCTGATAACGAGTATTCAAGGTGCTGGAGTACCGGGAATGCCGATAAAACCTGCACCCAAAGCCAAAGAGGGACAGAAAGTTATGGATCTCCGCGGAATGTACATCTTACCCGGATTTGTCGATATGCACGAACACATCGGTTCAACCAAAGGAATTCCCGCAGAATATGTCTATAAACTCTTTATGGGCCACGGGATAACTACTATCCGGGAGGTCGGCACCAGAAACAGCCTTGACTGGCTTATAGGACAGAAAAAACAAAGCGCAAATAATGAGATCACCGCGCCCAGGATATTTGCTTACCATGTAGTATGGACAACCGACCCGGAAAAAGCACGGGAACAGGTCCGGCACAATGCAGCCAAAGGAGTAGATGGGGTAAAGATATTCGGTCTTTCTCCTAAAGTATATGCCGCAGTCCTTGATGAAGCAAAAAAACTGGGACTGCGCTCGGCTTGTCATCTGGCCCAAAATGCCGTAGGCCGCACCAATATGCTCGACCTCGCCCGTATGGGATTAACTACTATGGAACACTGGTACGGCCTGCCCGAGTCTTTTCTTGATCACCTCACTATCCAGGACTGGCCACTCGATGCTGTCTACGGCAATGAACAGGACCGCTTTGGAAACGCCGGACGCTTATGGTCACAGGCCGCTCCCCCCTACAGTAAGAAATGGAACAAAGTCATGAATGAACTGATTGAACTTGATTTCACCCTAGTCCCGACTCTGACCATTTACGAAGCCAGCCGCGACCTTATGCGCGCACGCCGCGCCGAATGGCATGAGGAATACACTCTCCCAGTACTCTGGAAATTTTACGAACCAAGCCGGACATCACATGGCGCTTACTGGTATTACTGGACCACAGAGGATGAAGTAGCCTGGAGAAACAACTACAAACTCTGGATGACATTTATTAATGAATATAAAAATCGCGGGGGAAGAGTCGCGATGGGTGCAGACTCGGGTTTCATTTATAAATTATGGGGATTCGGATTTATCCGCGAATTTGAGCTCTTACGCGAAGCAGGATTGCATCCGCTGGAGATTGTACGCGCTGCTACCCTTATGGGGGCAGAGGCCTTAGGAGTGGATGATAAACTCGGTACCATTGAACCCGGCAAACTGGCTGACCTGGCAATTTTAAGTGAAAATCCTTTAAAAAACTTTAAAGTACTTTACGGAACCGGGGCTATCAAGCTAAATGAGAATAACAAGGCAGAGCGTATCGGAAGGGTAGCATATACTATTAAGGACGGCATTGTTTATGATGCCAAGCAGCTTCTGGCAGATGTCCGCGCCATGGTCAGGGATGCGAAAGAAAAGGAAAATTTTGAGATAATCCAACCCGGCATGAAAAAGAGATAAAGACAATACTGTCTATAAATTTTCCTGCTGCTTTTTCATAGTTTGGTTCTGCAGCTCTTTGGTATTGATAAGGACTTCTTTCAATTTATCCAGGATTATGCGCACTTTGATGTTTACCATTTTCCTCTTGCCTTCCTGCTGGGAATGGTAGTGCTGGTCTAATGACTTATCTATATCTTCCTCTGTCATCCATTGATTCAGGAAGTCACTTGTTTTCAGTTCTTTGCGTAATTCTTCCAGCTCATTACCTTTAGCTAATATTTGATGTTGTTCAAGGAATTCTTCCCGCCATTGTAAGTAATCATCTTTAACATATTCCGGTAGAGGCCCCAGCATTTTTTTTGCATTTCTCAGAGCATCTTTATATGCTTCTTCTCCCTCTCTCAGCTTATTACGGGCACGATAATAATCCGGGAAGATTGATGTATCTTCCATATCCAGGAATCCCTGAAAAAGCTTTGCTGCTTTGTTTACACTGGTGAAAGCCCTGGCAACGTTGGAATATATATGTTCTTCAATAAATTTGTGCATGTCACTTTTTCTACATAATCCAGGCAAAAAGTCAATTGAATTACGTGAGGATTTGGATTAAATCTAACAATTCTGAAAAGTCTTCCTCTTTTCTCTTAAGCGCCTCGCTTAGGGAATAAATTATAGGTTTTTCATTCTTCCAACCTACAATATGATAATGTTTGTTATCCAGTAGGCCGTCAACTGCTGTTTTACCCATTACTGCTCCGAGGAACCTGTCAAAAGCACTGGGCTTTCCTCCTCTCTGTATATGCCCGATCACCACTGCTCTCACTTCATCCACATATTCCTTTAGTTTACTGGCTAAATCCTGGGTCCAGCCGGCACCTTCGGCAAGAATGATTATCCAGCTTTTCTTTCCTCTTTTACGTCCCTGTTCGATTTTTTTCACTATCTGTCCCATATCCCGGCCTTCCCCCGGCATAATAAGATCTTCCGCTCCCCCTGATAAGGCAGAATATACAGCAATTGCCCCGGAATGCCTGCCCATAACCTCAATCAGGAATACCCTATCCATGCTCGTCGCTGTATCTCTTATCTTGTCAATTGCATCCATAGCAGTATTTAAGGCGGTATCAAACCCCAGCGTACGCTGAGTGCCGTTGACATCATTATCAATAGTCCCGGGAATTCCTATCACCGGAAAATCAAACTCACGAAAAAAAATATCAGCTGCCCGGAAGGAGCCGTTTCCACCAATAACAACCAGCCCTTCAATATTTTCCTGCAAAAGGTTCCTATGGGCTTTATCTCTCTCTTTTTTGATAAAAAAATCCTTTGAACGAGCAGTTTTTAAAAAAGTCCCCCCCACAGATACAATATTACTGACGTCACGCGGCCCGAGTTCTCTGAACTCTTTTTCTATCAACCCCTGGTATCCCCGGGAAACACCGATTACTTTAAGACTCCGGTGACAGGAATATCTGACAACACTGCGGATAGCACAATTCATACCGGGAGCGTCTCCCCCTGAGGTTAAGATTGCAATTTTTTTCATTGTTCTATTTCAAACATACTTTTATAAATATCCGGCATTTTCGCCTTTATTCTGGCAAGGACATCTGCACCTATCCATTTTTCGGAAAATGGGACTCTCTTTACATATTCCAGCGACTGATTGATCGAGCGGCCGTATTTATAAACTAGCGGAAATTCTCCTTTTTCATCAATCTGATTACTTTTCAAAAGCGGATTAGGAACTGAGATAAAAAAACGGCTGCCCTTGAAAGTACTAGTGCTTAATAATTTCTCCCCCTGCATATATTTATATAGCTCGACAGCCTCAGAAATGGCTGGATCTATAAGCTTAATCTCCTCAGGAATGATCTGCGCATAAGAATCATCTAAGCTTCTGAGATATAAAAAATGGTCTTTAAACTTCTGTTGGAAAAAAGGGTAATGAGTACATCCAAGTATGACTGCATCCAGAGTCCCTCCAGGATATTCCCGCTTTGTTTTGACAACCAAATGAGTTACATAATACCGGATATAATTTGCAATGGAATTAAGCTCCATCTCAATAATGTTTTCTTCCTCATCTCTTTTTATATGAAGTTCATTTCCACCTATGAAATTATATTCCTGCATCAAGGAAATGTCGATGGGATAACGAGAATGACCGATTCCAGGCCCCTGGTAATCCTCGGTTCCTCTTAATTCAATTGCATCAGGATCAATATAACTTAAATCACCATCGATAGCTCCGGCCAGCCCAAATCCAGGCTGCTGTATTACTCCCATCGTACCCTGGAAGGACTGTAAATACTGCTTTTTAATAGCTCTAGGATATCCTTCTGATGCACAAGCTCCTTCAGTCGCAAAAACACCGATAATATGGTTTTCCCTTACAGATCCCAAACCATATACTGCGGCCTTCACCCCAGCTTCGATTATGCCGATGACTTCAATCCGCCCCCCCCATTCATTCAAGGCCTCCCGAACAAGATCAAGCCCATAAGCAGTAGCAGTATTACAAGCAATCACAATAGCTTTTACTGGGGATTTATCTGTATCAGGTTCAGAATTGTCTGGGGTAGAATAATATTTTTTTCCCAATAAAAATTGAACATCCTTTAAAACAAGCTCTTTTAAAAAATCACTTTTCCCCTCGGAATCATATCTGCCGTAGGGCATATTAGCTTTATCTCCCAAGTAAATGAAATGTTCAGATATAAAATCCGGTACCCCGTCAGCTCCAGCCTCCTGAGTCTGGTTATTAAATTGGTCCATCCGCATGATAGCATCCAGCACTGTCAATCCACCGGTACCCGAATCAAATATCCCAATCGGCAGGTCATTCCTGACAGCAGGATACTTTTTAAAATCAATATAAAAAGGACTGCTTCTGTCCAGCTTTATCTCAGATATTATCTGAAATTTGACTGTATTGCTGACTTCATCTAAGTCATTGCTCCTATAGCAGGAAATAAAAGTTCCGGATAGTACAATCAAACATACAACAAACCAAGCCAAGTACTTATTCAATAACTTTTCCCTGATAAGGAGTTTTCCTGACTTTGATATAACTCTCATAGACCTTGTCTTTATATGTCAACTTTAGGTATATGTTTTTAGGGACTGTTTCGTCAAGAAAAACTTATAATTAGGGTAAATTTGTTTCCTCAAGATAGAGAAGTACCTTTTCATAAAAAGCTGGAATTAATCAGCAGGACGCCTTAATCACATGAAAAAGACGTAAAATATTATGTTAGAAAGTAATTAAACTTTTGCTACGTTTTTTGCGATTGGACCCCTATCTCCATCTTCAATATCAAAACTTACAACATCACCTTCACCCAGAGTTTTAAATCCGGGCATCACAAGCGAGGAAAAATGGACAAAGATATCCTTGCCATCTTCCTGTTCAATAAAACCATAACCTTTTTCGTCACTAAACCACTTAACTGTTCCTTGAGCCAAAGTACGGCCTCCTTAATAAAATTTGTATAAGATCCCTGGCATAAGGTCGCACTTGCGGTAGAGGAAAAATCCTTCAAGCAAAGCAGAACCCTTAAAAAGCCGGGTCATTTCCTTAGTAAAAACATAATAAACAAAAAAGAAGTATTTCATTTGATCATTTCTATGGGAGGATTAAATAAAACATAATTGATATTAATGCATTGAGGGGGCAAAATCTAAATCTTTTTTCTTCATTCTAATTTTCCTGGAACATTTATACCATGAATATACCAACATGTCAACGCATTTTTTCGCATTTTCGCAGGATGAATTACCTAAAGTTTTGTAGTTTTTTTTGCTGTGTTGTAGAGAGCCAGGATATTTTCTAAGGGCACGTCGGGCTGGATTGTGTTGGATGGAGAGAGGATAAGCCCTCCGTCCCGGCCGCAGCAGGATATACGACGACGCACCTCGGACGCGACATCATCCGGTGTGCCGTAAGGAAGGGTTTCCTGACAAGAGATACTACCGTGTAAAGAGACCTGGCTGCCATAGCAGCGTTTAATCTCCTCCACATCCATACACTCCGGCTGAATTGGAGTGACAGCATCAAATCCAATCTCCACCAGGTCATTGAACACAGGTTCCATATTGCCATCACTATGGAACATGAAATATACATTTCCTTCCCGTCGGACCTCTTCCAGCCAGGTCTTTAGCCGGGATTTAAAGTACTTCCGCCACAGGGAAGGAGACAGCATCATGTTCTCCTGCATAGCTATGTCACCCGTAATCATTATCATATCTATACCGTAGCGGATTAATTGTTTTGATTGTTCGATAAGATGCTCTAAAGCCAGGTCAGCCAGGGTTTCCACAAGCTTTGGCTCCAGGCTCAGATCCATCATATAGCGTTCAAAACCCCGCAGTTCCCACGATTGTTTGAAGATGTTTCGTACTTCAATTATGGTGAAATGACTTTTTCCCCAGCGGGACACATCAGAACGCACCCCGAGATATCGTTCAGGCTGGGTTGGATCCGGAAAACGGTAATTTCTGACCTCCTCTATGCCTGCCTCAGCTAAAGGATGATATATATACCTCCAGTATAAACCGGAGGCAATAGGCACCCGGCAAATACCATACTCATCTTCCATCCAGCCATTATCCCGGAGAAAAACGAGATTTTTCTGACCCATACCGATTTCAGGGATCTCTACAGGGGAAGGAGTTGTTCTTTCCGCAAATGACGCACCCGGCTCCAGAAGCGAATACCGGATGTCAAGGCCCAGCTTCTCCATAATCTCTTCAGCGTCATTGGTTTTAAAGTGGTTTTCAAGTTTTGCCCATACATCCTGGCGGAAGTAGCCGTCCAGGGGCACCCGGTCAGGCTGCTTATGATTGAGTGCGGTCAAAACCCGCTCTTTTGAATTCATGTCTGCCTCTTTTTATTGCCTTGTTATTTGATCAATCAATTTTTGGCCGCCTACTTTATCTGCATATTTCTGATAGATATACTGTACCTTGTCTATGAAGAGATCTTTATCCACTGGAAAAAACTCAAGCCCCTTTTTTTTCAGCTCTTCCAGGGCATGCTGGGCAAATTCGTCCTGGGTTCTACGGGCAGCCATAACTCCTGCTCTGCCCGCTTTCAGAATGGCTGTCTGTACATAAGGAGGATATCTGTCATATTTTTTATTACTGAAAATAAAGACAGCTGTGCCAATAAAATGGTTTGTTAAGGAGACATATTTGGTTACTTCATAGAATTTCTCGACAAAAAGATCAACAACATCACATTCTCCTCCATCAAGAACACCTTGTTGTAATGCCGAATAGAGTTCATTCCAGTCCATGTTTGTTGCCTGGGCACCAAAGGCATTAAAGGTAGAGAGGAGGATAGGACTGTCCGTCACCCTGATTTTCATTCCTTTAAAATCATCAGGAATCCTGACAGGTTTTTTGCTGT
>JAUWTR010000197.1 GCA_030614645.1 Candidatus Aminicenantota bacterium | reverse complement strand
GGGAAAATCTGCGTGTTTTCGTATCAACTGACCTGATTCTTGCTTAAGGCTCAGAAGCTTAGAAAAAATGGAGGAGCTCCTTATGTTCACCTTAATTGACAAATGATTGAATTTATGGATAATGCAATTTATTTAAATTTAACAAATTATGTAGATTGCATGAAAAAGAAAGCGACTTTAAACGAAAGATACTGGACGCGGGTGCTGAGTTTTTTCTCAGGTATCGGCATGATGGCTGCTTCGCTGCTGACCATAAGTCATTATTTCCTTGCTAATTTCCCTGAATCCATCTTTGAAGGATCTTTCTGTGATATAAGTACTTTTTTAAACTGTGACAGCTCTGCATTTTCAGTAATATCCCAGGTGATGGGTATTCCCATCGGGTATTTCGGCCTTATAATCGGCGGGCTGGTAGCATTGGGAGCTCTTTTCCCGTCGGATAGATTTGAGCGTACCAATACTTTTATCGCCCTTGTAAATGTATTAGGAGTTTTGAGTCTTTTCTTTTATGCTGTATTTGTGTTGCATAGTTTATGCTTGCTGTGCAGTGGATATTATATATTTTCCATCGTAAGCTTTATTTTATTCTGGCGTTACGGAATCGGAAAGGGCGAGAAAAGATTTCCAAGCCGTTTTTTCCGGCCATCTATAAAAATGCTTATCACTTTTGCCTGTATAACCCTACTCGGTGCTTATGGGATGATAAATTATCATACCGCAAAAGAAAAAGTCCGGGAAAGTGTAGCTGATAAAATTGTGAAGCAGTTTTATGAGCTTCCTGTAGTTAATGACCCAAGTTTCCTCTCGCCTTTTTGGACAGTAAAGTCTACCGGATATTTCGAAGATGCGCCTATCCGGGTGATTGAGTTTTTAGATTTTCTCTGTCCGGACTGTCTCTTTCTTACCCAGCAGTTAAATAAACTAAAAGAGGAATTTGCTGGAAAGATCAATATTGCATTTCAATTTTTCCCACTTGAGGCAGGTTGTAATACTGTTGTAGACAAAGATCTTCACCCAGGCGCCTGTGAGCTTGCCTATATAGCAGCTTATGACCCCTCTAAGTTTGTAGCCATCCATGATGAACTCTTTGCCAATTTTAATGCGGCCCGTGACCCGGAATGGCGGTTGGAACTGGCTGTAAGGCATGGAGTGGAGGATGCTCTAACCGACTCTGCTACTAAGGATATGGTCTCTACGATCGTCCAAACAGGGATCGAGTATGAGAGAACCTCGGATGTTTATGCTCATGGAATCCGCTCAACTCCGACTATGATAATAAATGGCCGTATGATAATAGGAACCCTGCCATATGAGCATATGCGAGCAATTTTTCAGGCTTTAGTCGATGAAAGCGAGGGAGGAAAAAAATTCCTCGAAAACTGGGTCCCAGCTAAAGTCCGCCACTAATATTGAATTCTCTACCTGATAAAGCTTTAGACACGGATTTACGCGGATAGGACACGGATAAAGCAATGATGTTGATTTCTTTTGTGTCTAATTCTTTATTGCTTTAACTCAAATATCTTTTGTGAATAGTTCAAGTTATATTAATCCCTTTAAATATTGTTTTCTTTTGGTTGCCCCGAATTTTTCTATGGCGTATCTCAGCATTGTCCGGGGCATTTTTTGGTAGTGTTTTTTCAAAAAATCTTCTTCCACCTTTTGGTCTCTTTTTCCGACCTCTCGAAGCATCCATCCCACAGCTTTGTGGATAAGGTCATGGGGATCATTAAGGAGTATTTTTGAGATCTTTAAGCAGTCTTTAAAATCATTATGACGGATAAAAGTTAAAGTTGAAAGGATAGCGATCCTTTTTTTCCAGAGATTGTTTGAATTTGCTAATTCATAGAGAATTTTTCTTTTATCAGTTTTATCAAGTAAATAATGACCTACGATTTTGGGAGCAAAAATATCAACCAGATCCCAGTTGTTGATCCTTTTGTAATTTTTTAAAAAGAAATCGAATAACTGCTTTTTGCTTTTTTCGTCATCAGCTTTATTGTATTTATCCTGCAATATCAAAAGACCAATAAATCTTTTTTCGTGGATTTCTGTATCTAAGAGGGTTTGAATATTTTCAAGCGATAAACCTTTGCCCTGTTTGGCGATTTTTCTTAATACCGGGACTTTTATCCCCAGGAAGATATCCCCTTCGCCGTATTCCCCTTTACCGGTTTTGAAGAACCTTTGCAGGTTTTTCGCTTGTTCAGGGTCTTTATGTTGGTTTAATAAAGATTCAAGTTTCTTCATTTCCCTTGCGGCAACCTCGACTCGTGAATTACCCAGGTTTTCTGGATAATTCATAAGAAATGTCGATATGGATGAAATTCAGGTGTGGCTTGTGCTCGCTTCAGCCAAATCAGAATTTCATTAATATCATATTTTCCGATCTCTGAGTCTACATCACCCATAATACAAATAAAAAACAAATCCAGTCAATTAAAAATCCGCAAGAAATAGATCGATTTACTATTGTTTTAAAAATAACAATCGATTCCTTGTGAAAAATTGATATGTTATAATTTTGAATAATGATCTTTACAAAAATACGGATCACTGAATATATTTACTTATCCCTTGTGCTTTTACTTTTTACACCTGTTCTTTCAGCTTATGACACTCCCTTAGATCTTGAAAAGTATGTCCTCCGTACATGGGTTATTCAATCCGGGCTTCCTCAAAATACGATTACATCCTTAGAGCAGACTTATGACGGCTATATCTGGATTGGGACAACAGCAGGCTTGGCCAGATTTGACGGAATAAAATTTAAGACTTTTTTAAAAGAAAACTCCCCCTTACAAAATAATAGAATTACATGTTTATTCGAGGATTCAAACCAAGTCCTCTGGATAGGCACCGATGGTGGAGGTTTATACTCTTACAGGGATAGAAACTGGAAAAATTACAATACAGAGGAGGGCTTGTCCAATCCCAATATCCGGGTAATAATTGAAGATTGGAAAGGCAATCTCTGGATAGGGACGGACTACGGCCTGAATCAACTGAAAATTGATATTATTGTCCAAGTTTTTACAACCAAGAATGGGTTGTATGATAATATCATTACTGATCTGACAATAGATAATTCGGGTAATCTATGGATCGGCTCCCTACAGGGTGGCCTAGCATTTTACTTTGAAAACGTTTTTATAACCTTTGGCTACAATGAAGGGCTCTCGAATATCTCGGTTTTATCATTAACAGCTGATCACTTGGGGAATATCTGGATCGGCACAATGGAGGGTCTTTATTTTTTAAAGGAAAATGAATGGATCATCCGGTCAGTGCCAGGAACACATTATACACCCATAACATCAATTTTTGAAGATAGCGAGAGATCCCTTTGGGTGGGGACTATGTCGGACGGTTTGAAAAGAATATTTGCCGGCTTAAAGTCAGAGCTATCTGCAGAAAAGGGCCTCCCGGATAATTATATAAGGTGCCTTCTGATTGATAGGGATAATAACATCTGGATCGGGACCGATAAAGGCGGCTTGGTTCAATTGAAGAAGCCTCAGGTCAAAAACATCTCCAGAGAAAATGGACTTCCTGAGAATACCGTCTATACAGTAATGGAGGACAGCAAAGGTTTTATCTGGGTGGGGACAAGAAACAGTGGTCTTTGCAAATTTAAAGATACTCAAATAAAAAAAACCTTCAATATAAGATCAGGTATATCTTCAAATAAAGTGCGGGCTCTGTTGGAGGATAGAAAGGGCGGTATTTGGATCGGGACTGAGGATAGAGGGATCAGTATTCTTCAGAATGGCCGGATCACCCAATTAAAATCTAATAACGGCTTGTATTCAAATAAGGTTAATGCATTTCTTCAGGATAAAGACGGAGTGGTCTGGATAGGAACAGACAAAGGGCTTAACAGATTCAAAGACGGAAAGATCGAGATTGGTAATAAATCTAAGGGAATTTTAAATTGTTCAATCCAGGTTTTACTGGAAGGCTTTAATGGATTTTTATATGTAGGGACAAATGAAGGGCTTTTCCAAGTATCCGGAAAAACAATGAAAACAATGAATATTTCGGATACAGAATCCTCTCTTGATGTTGCAGCTCTTTTCCAGGACAAAAATGGAGTTCTCTGGGTCGGAACAAATGGAAGCGGTCTGAAGCGGCTGGATGAGGGAAAAATTTTATCTTTCACAACTGAGGAAGGATTAAGGGATAATTATATTTTTTCAATAATAGAGGACAATAATGGGAATCTGTGGATGAGTTCAAACAAAGGAGTTTTTTATATAAATCCGAAAGGAATCAAAGAAGACACAAGCGGAAATGCCATTCATATCTTTGCAACATTTTTTGATGAAACAGATGGGATGTTTAGTTCCCAGTGTATAGGAGAGGGCCAGCCATCAGGATGGAAAACAGCGTCAGGTAGACTTCTGTATCCCACAGGAAATGGAGTTGCCATTTTATACCCTGAAAACATTCCTGTAAGAACAACCTCTCTCGAAGTTTTCATTACTGATATTCGCTT
>JAUWTR010000056.1 GCA_030614645.1 Candidatus Aminicenantota bacterium | reverse complement strand
CGCAGGAGCTGGCTTTCTCCTAACTCTTTTTCTTTATTCACGAAGACAAAAGGAAAGAGGGAAGTATCCCTTTCTTCTCTTTTTTCTAGGGACCTTTTTCTTGAGCCTTATTCTTTTCGCCTCCTGGGGAATATCTCATTCGGGCTTTCCACAGTTTAGCGAGCTTGGTTGGATCTGAGCCTAAGCCAACTCCTTTATCACCCACTTCCCACTCTGATGAATCCTTTATGAGGGAGGAAATTTGATAAAACTATTACATGCAACTAATATGTAAGATATAATGTATTAAATTTCGTATAGATAACATAAAGGAGTACTGCCATGTCTATAATTAATGCAAAAAAACTGGGTATGATTATTCTGCTTTTTATGCTCTTTTTCACGCTAGGGAGCCTGCCGGCTTTTTCTCAAGAAAATAAAGTAGAAGAGGACATCACTTTTACAGCTAAACTGAAGTCTGAAGTCGTTAACCAGGTTGGTAAGTTGCTTACGAGCAATTACATTTTCCCGGAGACAGCAAAAAAAATGGAAGATCATCTGAATACTCAGCTTAAGGAAGGAAAATATGAGAAAATTGATAATAAGGAGGATTTTGCCCGGGCTCTTACAAATGATTTACGTAAAATAAGCAAAGACAGACACATCAGAGTTACTTACGATCCCGCAGCTGTTAAAAGGATAAGGGCAAGCAACAGTAAAAGCAAAGAAGAGAGGGAGAAGGAGCAAAAGGCCCAAATCGAACGGGAGCGGCAGCGAAATTTTGGATTTCGAAGACTGGAGATCATGGAAGGTAACATTGGGTATCTCGACCTGACAGGCTTTTCCGGCTTAGATCAAGCAGCCGAGACAATCATAGCAGCCATGAATTTTTTAGCTAATTCCAATGCAGTCATCATCGACCTTCGCGATAACGGCGGCGGCAGTCCTTTTACGATCCAGATAATAAGCAGCTATTTTCTTGAGGAATATACGTATTTAAACAGTTTTAAATGGCGTGGTGAGGATATTATTAAGCAGTTTTGGACTCTTCGTTATGTGCCCGGAAAAAAGATGTATGATACTGATCTCTACATCCTGACAAGTTCCCGGACATTCTCCGCAGCCGAAGAATTCACCTATAACCTAAAAAACCTTAAGAGGGCTACCATTGTTGGTGAAACAACCGGGGGAGGAGCCCATCCTGGCGGAAGCCGTATTGTGAATGATGATTTTCTCGTCTGGGTTCCGAGCGGCAGAGCTATTAATCCCATCACCAAAACAAACTGGGAAGGCAAAGGAATTGAGCCGCATATATCTGTTCCGAGGAATAAAGCCCTGGACAAAGCCCATTACACTGCGCTTGAAAAACTAATAGAAAATACCGAAGACGAGGGAAAAAAACAGCGACTGCAGTGGGCCTTGGACGGTATCAAAGCAAAGTTGGAACCCCAAAAGGTTCAAGAGGAAATTTTAAAAAAATATGTAGGGCAGTATACGCGCGGTATTGTTACTTTGGAGGGCGTGCACCTGTTTTTTAAGGCGGGGCCTCAAAAATTTAAGATGATTCCTCTAAGTGAGGCTTATTTTATTCTTGATGGCTGGGCCGATGTGCGGGTTGAGTTCGTCTTTGATGATAAAGCAAAAGAATATGCGATCAAGGCCTGTTTTACGGATGGCAGAAGTGATATTATAAAAAAGGTAAAGGAAAAGAAATAGTAAAAGCTTTACTAGTTTGGGTTTTTCATATTAAATATCTAATTCCCATATAGGTTGAATACCAATTGATATTTTTAAAGGGAGATATTAATGAATTTATTAGATGAAATCGCTGTCAGCATTATGAATGGAGACGCAGACGAAGTCAAAAAACTTACTGAGCAGGCCCTTTCTCAAAACGTTTTAGCGGAAGATATTTTAAAGCAGGGCCTGGTTTCGGGAATGAATGTTGTCAGCAAGAAATTCAAAAACAATGAACTTTTTATCCCGGAAGTCTTGATTTCCGCCAAGGCGATGAAAGCCGGAATGGGGGTAATAAAACCTCTTCTCGCTCAGGCAAATGTCCAATCCAAGGGTAAAGTAGTTATGGGCACTGTAAGTGGCGACCTTCATGATATCGGAAAAAGTATAGTAGCCATGCTGCTTGAGGGTGCCGGTTTTGAGGTTATAGATCTTGGAGCTGATGTTCCCCTGGAAAAATTTATGGAATCGATTAAAAAAGAAGATGCCGATATTGTAGGAATGTCAGCCCTCCTAACGACTACCATGACTTTTATGAAAGTCTTAATCGATGAGCTGGAAAAGACCGGTCTGAAAAAGAAGGTCAAGGTAATGGTAGGAGGTGCGCCTGTAACCTCAGCTTTTGCAGAAGAGATAAAAGCGGACGGCTATGCTCCGGATGCAGCCCAGGCAGTCGACCTAGCCATAAGCCTTCTGAATTAAGGCTCATAATTACTTGAAAGAGTAAACAAGCATGATTTTGCCCTTTCGGCCAGAACATTCGAGCTCCTCTTCCAAGAGGCAATCCCCGAGCCTTAACTCTGGATTCATATCTTCCTAAGCCTGAGATTCCCAGCTGATCATCTGCGGGGAAAAGTGCGAGTACGAAACCAGTGCCGGTACTGCTCCATCTTTTCCCGCTGCTCGATAGGTGTATGCCGCCTGCATGAGCTGAACTCCGCACTTCCTTCCGGTGCGCCCCAGCGGATCTCGACACAATCATTAGGATTATAGGCCATTTCTAGAGCTTTCTGACGCAGGATAACTTCAGCCAGTGTTAACTTATGCGCAGTGCCGTCCGATCTGATATAAGAAATACTGAATTCCCGGCTCCATTCTGCGTGCAGGTCCAGCAGTTCCTGCTGAACCTGTAGCGGTGTTTTATTTTCCGGAATCGCAAAGGCTTTTGGATTGCGTAATATCCGGTGAGGAAAATCAAGCAAGACATCGAGCGATATAAGCAGCCGCAGATCGCGGGAAGGAGTGGAAAAATCTTCCCAGGATCCGGTTGTTTGAAAAATACCTGCCCCTGACGGCATTGGAACCACTTTATAGCCTGTGGATCGCATGTATTCTTCACCTCTATTTACCGCCTGTACTCGGGCATTCAACAGTTCTTGAATGGCTTCATGCAGGTTCTGGTATATCTTCTCCGGTTTTAATGGATTTGGGTTGATCAGTCGATCCATCAGATCATAAAACAATTGTGGATTCATCCCTTCCTGCTGGGTGGAGAAATCTTTATAGTCTTTTAGAGTGTTTATCTCCCGGTTATTCATAATCCTGAGACGCCCGTTTTCCTCTATAATCGGGCGGAATCTTTTAAAACCCGGCCCCCCGATCACACCCGAAGTGTTAAAAAAGAAACTTCCCTGCCAGAACCGTTTCAGACCGATTGTTCCATCCGGTTGGGCATCGACCGCCAGCAGCCGGCCGGGATTGTTTCCCTGCTGGGGAAACCAGTTGACCAGGGTTAAGGTATGGCCGTATGGATCGGCGAAAACAGTCCCGGGCCTTAGTGAATCGCGGGTTAATGGTACCGGATAGAGATCGGAAGCTTCGGCGGTCAGCGCGGTCCGGGCACTGCCGGAATGGATGCTGTCCATAATCGAAATGAGAAAATATTGAAAAGCCTTAACATCACTCGTTCCCGGTTTACGTTGGCTGTGGTTGGAGAGCCATTGCCGGCAGAGTGGCGCTCTATCCTGCTTGCCCCGATCGCATTTAAAATAGCCGTAGGGTAGACCGAGTTTCCAGGCAAAATACGCCCTGAGAAAAAAAGGATTGTCAGCACAGTCCGGCACCATCCGCAGACCGCCTAAATAATAGGATTGGTCTTCGTCCAGACCCAAATGATCAATCAGGAAATTCCGGCTTGGGTCGCGGGTAATATCATGTAAATAATCCCAGAGCCCTCCCTCTTGCTTCGCTTGAAACAGCATTTGAATCCAGGCGGAATAAAGATACTCTGTCTCCTGGGTCCAATCTCTTTCCGTTTGCCAGATGTAAGCGGTTTTTGCTCTCAATTTTTTTGCTTGCTCCACGGGAAACAAATATTCTTCGGGCGAAGTTTCGCCCACCTGATATAAAATCTTATAGTCCCCGGCTGGTCCTGCCGTAAACTCCGCATACCACCAGAATGGTCCCCCGCCCCCCTGCCGTTTATTCCCGGCGTGAAGTCGGCCTTCCAGCCCAAAAATGTCCAGAGTGATATTTTTTTGGGATTGCCCTAAGACCAGAAGAACCCGGAATTTTTCACCTTGAATAATTGATGTGGGAGAAATAAGTAGAGCAGTGGAGTCAAACCGGGCAGGCCGGGCCCCAATCATCATAGTACATAAAAAGATACTTAACACGAGGTGAAAAAATACGGAGATTCTATTTCCTAGGGCCATATCTAACCTGACCTATTCATAAAAAAATGGCGATTTTATTATTATTATTTTCTTTTCAACGATATGCAAGATTTTTTCAAGAATGATTATCGAAACTTTTTTCTTGTTTTTATTTTTAATTTTATTCGCCATTTCTTTACCACAGGCGAGCCGAATGTTACCGCATCTGCTTCGTTACAGGGCGCTTGCGGTGAAAGACCACAGCTGCGTATCCTGTGCCTCGCATATGCAGCAACCTCGCCTCGTGAATAATCCAGGCTAAATGCTCATCATAACCGCCCCTCTCTCTAAATTCAAGCCCATGATAACCGGCTGTTGATATTACTATTCCGATAGATATTGATATTTTTCTGCATTGTGTCTATAATGAAAGAAAAAATCAGGAGGATGAGATGAAAAAGGCCGCAATTTCAACTTTTTGTTTAGTTATTATAATAATTTTCTTAGGTTTCAGCCCCAAGGCGGATATGCCCGGACCGGATACGCAGAAGCTGTGGGATTATATTACTCAGGAATCCCCATATAAGGATTGGAGCTTTTGGAAAGACCATGCCGGAATGCAGCCTGGAAATGCTCCCCACGGCCCTTTCCATAAAGTATATGTCAATGAAATTCTGCTTAATGCCACTGCTGTCCCGGTGCCCTATGGTTCGATCGAAGTTAAGGAAAATTATAACCAGGATAAAAAATTCACTGCGATCACAGTCATGTATAAAATCAAAGATTATAATCCTTCAGCCGGTGATTGGTACTGGGTTAAATACAGCCTCACCGGCAAAGCAGGTCCTTATGGAAAAGTTCAGGGTTGTATCGGATGTCATGCTGTCAAAGCCGACAATGACTATATCACGATTCACGATATTAAATAATCCTTGACCGTTCGCTCACAGTGTTTCCAGAAAGGCCAGCAGGTCTGCGAGCTCTTTATCTGAAAAATCCGGAAAAGCGGGCATGGCTTTTAGCGGCTGCTGCAGCTGTCCGATTATATTCTTCCGGGTGGCGGATTTTCCGCTTGAAGGCAGGGTGGATTCACGCAATAATCCGGCCAATCCGGGGCCGAATTTTTTCTCCTTTTTATCCGAAAAATGACAGGAACTGCATTTTTTTTGAAACAGAGATTGACCGGCATCTATGTTTCCCCGAACTGCTGCCACACCCGGCTGTTCGATATTCTTTTCCAGCGATGCTCCCATTATCGACCGCGCTAAAAAAAAGCCAGCCGAGGTACAGAAAACAACAAATGCAAAAGAAAAGATCACTATCCCCAGGGTTGGAGCATACTTTAGCAGCTGTTTATAAAATCGGGCAATTGAAATTTTTATCAATAAAACAACCAGAAGTCCTAATGCTAGAACCGCGTGTAATACTGCCCGAACAGAAACCAGGTCTCCGGCTTTAGCCCAATATCTGAAACCGAAAAAAACTAAAACCAGGGCCAGCAGGAAGAAGACCACTCCGGCCGTTTTATGGACCATTCTTAAACTTTGAGGACTGATTTTTTTCTCCTGTTTCCCCATTAAAGTCAACATGGAAACAAATGCTGTCAAACCGGCTAATATAAAAACCACCGCAATAATAGTTTTAAGAGTAAAATAATCCATGTCATCCTCCTTATTTTAGATCAAATTCCCCGCACCGCCGCTGCAAACAGGTCCGGATCCACCAAAACCTCCACCAGGGCAGGTAAAGGCGATATAAGGGCCTGGCTGATCGCTTCATCCAATTCGTCCGATTCGGTCACGCGGATTCCTAATCCCCCAGCAGAGGAAGCCATGGCGGCAAAATCTGGATTGGGAAATTGAACCCGGTATTCTGGATAGCCGTATTCCAGTTGTTCTTTTTTTATATTTTTTAATTTGCCATCATTAAACACCAAAATGGTTAAAGGGAGGTTATTTTTAACCGCTGTCGTGAATTCCATACCAGTCATGCCGAATCCCCCATCACCAACGATTGCAATCACCCTGCGCTCCGGTTCCTCCAACTGGCAAGCAATTGCGGCTGGCACGGCAAATCCCATTCCTGCCATATTCGCACACAAGAGTGTCTTCTGCCCCTCACATATGAAACGTTTATAAAACCAGTAAATGTGATCCCCGACATCGGAGCAAATAATAGCATCCTGAGGGGCCTGCCGCTTTAAAGCTTGAATCACTGCCCCGGGATAGATGGGTTTCTGCCGGATTCGGCCGTCTTCCTCCAAAATTCGCCGGTATTCATTTTGGGCCTCATCGATCAACTTTCTGAATTCAGGGTCCATTTTTCGGGCGGCGATTTTTTTTCGCAATAAAGGTATGACTCTGCCTACATCCCCCACAATACCGGCTTTAACCGGAAAAGTCTTCCCCACCCTGGTTGCATCTATATCGATCTGAAGAACAGCAATCTCCGGCACGAGATTTCTCTGTCTGAAGCCACTTCCCAGGATAATTATAAGATCTGACTGGCCCACGATCCTGGGAGCGAATCTGTTACCGATCGAGCCCAGCACACCCAATGACAGGTTATGGGATTCCGGAATCACTCCTTTTGCACGTGAAGTAGTAGCGACAGGTGCTCCAATATGTTCTGCCAGATCGAGCAGATCAGCCCCACTATTACGAGCCCCCCAGCCGGCAAACAAAAGCGGTCGTTTGCTTTTTTCAATCACAGAGACAGCATGTTCTAAAGAGTCTCCGGGAATAAGGTCAGAATCGAAAAGATGTTCCTGCGGTTTCCAGATTTTCTCGCTCAAAGGTTTTGCCAGCACATCGGTCGGCAGGCTCAAGGCGGATGGACCGGAGAAATAATAGGCTTTTTTTATAGCCATATTAACAATCTTTAGGGCATGTCCCGGATTTGTTATCATTTCCGTATAGTGACAAAAATTCTTAAAAATATCGACTTCTGCAATCTCCTGCAGTGATTCGCTGCCTAAGAATATTTCCGGCACTTGACCCATAAGAACCAAGACCGGAGCACGGTCCGTGGCCGCATCCACTACCCCTGTAATCAGATTAGTCGCACCAGGCCCGGCAATGGACATGCATACTCCGATCCGGCCGGTCAGCTTAGCATGCGCAGACGCCATATAGGAGGCAGACTGTTCGTGCCTAGTAAGCACCAGATCTACATCAGGATGACGCCGGATGGCATCCGTCAGGGGCAAATTGGAATTTCCCGGGATCCCATAAATCCTTTTGACTCCATAAGCTGCGAGTTGTTCGACAATCTTATCAGCTACGGTGATGTCGGCCTCACTCCGCTTTTCCTCACCGGTCTCACTCCGAAAGGCAGAAAGCGGGGCTCCGCAGCGGGGACAAGTCCAATCCTCCGGCAGAGAGGCAAAAGGCATATCTTCCTGGGCTTCATCATAGATGTAACCGCAAACTGTACATTTCCACTTTTTCATTTAAACCTCTCCTTAACTTTAATAGGGCTAAAGGATAACTGCTTTCAGCAGTCCGATCAGCCCAGAAAACAAAACCAATCCGAAAAAAAAGAATAACGGCTGTCCATTCTCCCCTTCTGGAATAAAATCTTTAACAAACACCTAGAGAAGAATACCGGCTATTCCACTAATGGCTATGCT
>JAUWTR010000010.1 GCA_030614645.1 Candidatus Aminicenantota bacterium | reverse complement strand
ATTCAGGATGATTAAGAAAGCCGTTGGCAAGGATGAGCGGGCATGGTTCTTCTCCTTAGGAGAAGAGAGCGAAGACTGTATCCGAGCGGATTTTCCGCGCTGGGGAAAATCCGCGTGTTTTCGGATCAACTGACCTGATTTTTGTTTATGTGTTTATGGCTCAGAAACTTAGTATAAATATGGGAGCTTTTTTTAAAAAATATATTGAAATACCTTTAGATAAATGATAGTTTTAGAAAATCGAACCGAATAAGGGGATTATCCCTTAATTTCGACATTTTTTATGAATATCAGATTAGGAGGAATAATGGACAAAAATGAATTATTTGAAAAAATGAAAATGGCTGTAATCGAGGGAGATAAGCATGAGGCTGAATCCTTAGCACAGAATGCAGTAGAAAACAAATTGAAACTGAATGAAGTCATAGAAAAGGGGTATTCTCCTGGAATCCAGAAAGCTGGAGACCTTTGGGAATCTGGAGAATACTTTCTACCTGAACTCATTTCCAGTGCTGAATGCATGACCTCTGCTATGAAGATCTTACTGCCTGAACTAAAAAAAGCCGGAATTTCGGCAAAAACTCTGGGAAAAGTAGTTATAGGCACTATAGAAGGGGATATTCATGATATTGGCAAAAATCTTGTTGCCTCTATGCTGGCCGCCAATGGTTTTGAAATCACCGACCTTGGAACTGATGTTAAACTGGATAAATTCATATCTACAGCCCAGGAAATAAATGCAGACTTTATTTGTCTCTCATCCCTGCTTACAACAACCATGCTAGGACAAAAAAAACTAATAAATATGCTTAAAGAGAAAAAATTATTGGGGCATTTTAAAGTTATGGTAGGAGGCGCCCCGGTCAACTCCCAATGGGCCCATGAAATAGGGGCTGACGGTTATGCAGAAAATGCAATGACAGCAGTCAGTACCGCAAAAAAGTTATTATAAATGGAGAATAAAATGTTATCTACAATTAGGCCAAAGTTAGAGCTATTGAGTAAGGAGCTTATTAATAAAATAATCGAAGAAGCTTATATTATCCTAGAAAAACAGGGAATATTTGTTGAAAATTCTGAAGCTTTAGGGCTTTTTAAGGAAGCAGGAATGGATCTCGACACATCAAGCCAAAGAGTCTTTATTACCCCTGAACTGATCCAAGATTGTCTTGATTCAACTCCATCCTTGATTAAGATGTATGACAGAAACTGTGAAAATGAATTTATTGTGGGGCAAGATGAAGTACATTTTGATCCGGGCTCTGCCGCCGTAACCATCCTGGACCATGATACAGGAGATCAAAGGAAAGCTGATACTAAAGACCTCATAAGGTTTGCCCGCCTTACAGATCTTATGGATAATATTGACTTTCAGAGCACAGGTATTATTAGCGCAGATGTACCTGATATCATTTCCGACAGTTATCGCTTATATCTCGGATTAAAATACTGTAATAAGCCAATGGTTACCGGGACTTTCAGAGTGGAGGGCTTTAAACCAATGTTTGATATGCTGGTAGCGATTCGAGGCAGTGCCCAAAAACTTTCAGACAAACCTTTAGCCATTTTCGATGCCTGCCCCTCCCCTGCTCTTAAATGGAGCAATCTTACAACTCAAAGCCTAATCGATTCAGCCCGGGCGGGAATCCCTTCTGAGTTGATCTCCATGGGCATGACCGGGGCCACTTCACCTGTCACTATTACCGGTACTCTGGTCCAGCATGTAGCTGAAAATTTGTGTGGCTTGATAATCTGCCAGTTGGCCCATAAAGGCGCTCCTGTTATTTTCGGTGGTTCTCCCTCAAGCTTTGATATGCGAAAAGGCACAACTCCTATGGGTGCGATCGAAACAATGATGATCGACTCCGGTTACACGCAAATAGCCAAACATCTTAATCTGCCCACTCATGCATATATGGGATTAAGTGACGCCAAGGTCAATGACAACCAAGCAGGGCTTGAAACAGGTA
Source organism: Candidatus Aminicenantota bacterium (assembly GCA_030614645.1). Classification (GTDB taxonomy): domain Bacteria; phylum Acidobacteriota; class Aminicenantia; order Aminicenantales; family Aminicenantaceae; genus JAUVXM01. The sequence goes on along the minus strand of JAUWTR010000010.1, from coordinate 9,911 downwards.
TCGGATCAATAATAGCCGCACTTTCCGGAGTCAATGTTATTTCAGGTCCGGGGATGATGGATTTTGAAAGCTGTCAAAGCCTAGAAAAACTGGTGATAGACAATGATATATGCGGAATGGCATTGCGTCTTGTAAGAGGAGTAGCCCAGCGGGATGATCCTATCGCTACTGATTTATTTGATGGCTTTACAGCAGATACTCAGTTTCTTTCCATGCCCCACCCGCGCAAGTGGTATCGGGAAGAACACATCTTTTCCGAAATAATTGATAGAGATACCTATGATTACTGGGTGTCCCTTGGGAAAAAGAATTCTGCCGAGCGGGCAAAGGATAAAGTGAAAGAGATTTTACAGGAAGATATCCCTTCTACCCTCAATGCTGATGTCCAGACTGAGCTCCAAAACATTATGCTCGCAGACGCTAAGAGAAATGGGATTAATAAACTCCCTTAACATATAAATTGAATTCAGCTAAAATCCACAAGCTCGAAAAGTTCAATATCAATATCGAAGACCGGCGCATATTTATCCGGCTGGGATATGGCACATCAAGCGGAAATGTAAATGACCAGACCAAAAAAATAGTCTTAAAGGCAAAAAATAGTCTACCTTCCCTTCTCCAACCATCCGCTGTTTTTAAGATCCTCGACTATGAGGAAACCAACAAACATCCGATCTTTAAAGATGCAAAAAAAGTAGCCCTGTGTATCTGCACTATCGGGATTGGATTAGAAGAAGCCAGTAGTAAATTGCTAGAGAAGAATGAGATATTAGATGGGCTTATTTTAGATACTTTGGGCTCAGAAGCTGCCGAAGATGTTGCCCGGCAAACAGATAAATACATTGCAAATATAGCAAAGGAAATGGGTCTATGGCCCAGTAAAAGATTCAGCCCCGGCTACAGCATTTGGGATATCCAGGAGCAGGCTTATTTATTTAAAATCCTCCCGGCTGAAGACATAGGAGTGCGCTTGACCGATTCTTTTATGATGGTCCCGCGAAAATCAGTGTCATTCCGCATAAATTTTTATAAAGAAAAAAACAAAACCAGCCGCTCTTTCAGCTGACCTAGATTTAATGTTCTCCAATAATTTCCTTAACCCGCATAAGCTGAACTTGGAATGACCTTTCCATTTCCTCAAGACGACCTGAAATATATCTTATTGTCTCCCTCAAATTCGGGATTAGAATATGTTCCAATGCATTTACACGACGTCGAGTTACATCAATCTCTCTAGCAAGAAGCTCAACTGCTTTCCATAAGCGGGCTATTTCCATCAGGTCATTAAGTACTTCCTGCATCTTTTTCAGACCAATATCCATCTCACTTTCTGTGTTGAAAAAATCATAATCCGAAGCCTCTAACACTTGGACCTTAAATTTTGGGATGGCTAGATTGAATATCTTTTCAGAGTCAACATGCAAATTTAAATCACCTTCAGGAATAAACTCTTCTAATTTTTCTTGAGAATCCTTAGTGCGGGCAAGAGCAAATGAAATGAATATTTTGTCCAGCTTCTCCCCTATCCCTTCCTGGAGTTTATCCAGCTTTCTAATAAGATCAAGGAACCTCCTCATTAGCTCCTCTAATTTATCTTTTAGTAATTTGTGTCCGCGCTCTGCCAGCTTAATACGCCTGCGCAGCCGCAGAAGCTCCATACGGTTTGGATTGACATTTAGTCTCATTTTTCTAGGGAGTAATATTTATCTAAAAATTCCGGTCTTATCCTTTTAAGCTCGCCCTTTGGCACCATGCGCAAAAGATCCCAACCAATATCCAGTGTATCCGCAATAGAACGTGATTCATGCTCGCCCTGACATACAAACTCATCTTCATATTTTTCTGCAAACTCCATATAAATCTTATCCATATCTGAAAGAGCAGCTTCTCCCAATATCAAAGCAAGTTCCCTTGCTTCCTTTCCACTGGCATAACAAGCAAAAAGCTGATTTAAAACATCGGCATGATCTTCTCTTGTCTTTCCTTCTCCAATACCCTTATCCTTGAGCCGTGAAAGGCTGGGCAGAACATCGATCGGAGGATATATTCCTTTACGGTGCAATTCTCTACTCAACATGATCTGACCTTCTGTTATATATCCGGTTAAATCCGCTATTGGATGAGTTTTGTCATCCTCGGGCATTGTGAGTATAGGAATATAGGTTATTGAGCCGGGTTTTTCTTTTATCCGCCCTGCTCTCTCATACATAGAAGCCAAGTCAGTGTATAAATAACCCGGATATCCTCTCCGGCCGGGAATTTCCTTCCGGGCGGCAGATATCTCCCTAAGAGCTTCAGCGTAAAATGTATAATCCACAAGAACCACCAAGACATGCATGTCTAGATCAAAAGCAAGGAATTCAGCACATGTGAGTGCAAGCCTGGGGGTAGCAATTCTTTCTATTGTAGGTTCATTTGCCAGGTTAAGAAATATAACAGATCTTTCCAAAGCACCTGTGTCTCTGAAATCTTCAATAAAAAAATTCGCCTCTTCAAAAGTGATACCCATAGCACCAAACACCACTGCAAATTTTTCTTTTTTCCCCAAGACTTTAGACTGTCTGGCTATCTGAGCTGCTATCCTTGCATGCGGCAATCCGCTTCCGGAAAAAATGGGGAGTTTCTGGCCTCTTACAAGAGAGTTCATGCCATCAATAGATGATATTCCCGTCTGAATAAACTCAGATGGATAATCCCTAGCTTGGGGGTTGATAGGACTCCCATTTATGTCACGCCTTTTCTTTGCTATTATCTTAGGCCCCCCGTCCTTGGGATTTCCGGAACCATCGAATATCCTCCCAACGATTTCCTCCGATACAGCCAATGTCTGGGAGCCACCCAGAAACCTTATGCTCGATTTATCTATGTCCAATCCCGTCGTGCCTTCGAAGACCTGCACCACTGCTCTTTCTGTTGAAACATCCAACACAGTCCCCCTGCGCAGCTGTCCACCGGGAGATGAGATCTCTACTAACTCTCCGTATTTTACATCAACGATCTTTTCAACAATAACTAAAGGCCCAACTATATTCGTAACAGTTAAATATTCTTTGTGCATTATTCCGTCATCCTTTTTTCTTTAACAATTCTTTAAACACATTGTTTATCTCTATAAATAAATCAAGAACATCCGGATCATCTCCTTTTTCCTCCAGAAACTTCATCTTGGAGATCTTTTCTCTTATCTCCAATTTTAATATATCTTCAAGGTTAATCCCTTCTTTCAGTGCTTTGAGTCCGGAATTATGGAAATGTATGATCGTTCTCATCATTAAATACTGCTTCCTTAAAGAGGTGTAAGTGTCCTGCGGATGAAAAGCATTCTGATGAAGGAAGTCCTCCCTGATCGATTTTGAAGATTCAAGCACTAGGCGGTCCTGGTCAGAAAGCGATTCTACTCCTACAAGTCTTGCTATCTCCTGGAGTTCAGATTCCTTTTCCAGAAGTTTCATAGCTTCCTGTCTTATTTCTGAAAAATCCTCAGCTATTTCTTTATCCCAGTAATCTTTTATACTTTCGGCATATAAAGAATAGCTGTTCAGCCAATTAATAGCCGGGAAATGCCGCATATTAGCTAATTTATCATCAAGTGCCCAAAATACCTTTACAACCTTAAGTGTGGACTGAACCACAGGGTCGGACAAATCGCCTCCAGGAGGAGAGACTGCTCCAATAACACTTAAAGCTCCTTCTCTATTATCAGAACCAAGACAAATTACCTTTCCTGCTCTTTCATAAAATTCTGCAATCCGGGAGGCAAGGTAGGCCGGATAACCTTCTTCTCCAGGCATTTCCTCCATACGTCCGGATATCTCCCTTAAAGCCTCAGCCCAACGGCTTGAAGAATCAGCCATAAGCGCTACTGAGTAGCCCATATCCCTAAAATACTCTGCTATTGTCATGCCTGTATAAATCGAAGCTTCCCTTGCAGCAACAGGCATATTTGATGTATTTGCTATTATGATAGTACGTTCCATCAAAGGCCTTCCAGTGCTCGGGTCTTTTAACTTAGGAAAACTTAAAAGAAGGTCAGCAACTTCATTGCCGCGCTCACCACATGCAACAAACACAATGATCTGAGCATCAGACCACTTAGCCAATTGATGCTGAACTACGGTCTTGCCGCTTCCGAAAGGCCCAGGAATACAGGCTGTTCCTCCTTTTGCCAGAGGAAAAAGTGTGTCAAGCACTCTTTGTCCAGTAACTAAAGGAATTTCAGGCATCTCCCGCTTTTTAACCAGCCGGTTTTTGCGGATAGACCAAACTTGAAACAAACGGACTTCATGTTCCTTTTCCTCACTTTTAATAACAGCTGCGACTTCTTCTATCAGCATTTTTCCTTTCTTAATTTTAATGACCGTGCCATTTTTTCCTGAAGGCACCATTATCTTATGCTTTATAAGCGGAGTTTCTTCGATTTCTCCCAGGAAATCCCCTTCTTCAACCTTCTGTCCTTTTTTTACAAAAGGCTTAAAATCCCATTTTTTCTCCCTATTTAAAGGGGGCACATCTATTCCTCTTGTTATAAAGTCACCTTCTTTTTCTTTAATAACATCCAGCGGGCGCTGAATTCCGTCAAAAACAGAACTAATAAGACCGGGACCTAACTCAACACTTAACGGCTTCCCAGTCAATTCTACTGGTTCCCCAGGTCCTATACCGGTTGTGTCTTCATAAACCTGAATAAATGCTCTATCCTCTTTAAGTTCAATTATTTCTCCTATAAGCCCGATATCTCCTATTTTAACCATGTCGTACATTTTTGCTCCCAGACAGTCCGAAGCAACAACAAGAGGCCCTGCAGTTCTAATAATCTTTCCTTTTTTCATATTATTTCCTTCTAATTAAAGAATCCGAGCCTGTTGCCTTTATGGCAAGATCTTTCATCTTCTGGCTGATAAGATCAGATGCTTCTCTATAGTCTGAAAAACTAGCTACAACCGGACAAAACTTTTTCTCCAATTTATCAATCTCCTTTTTCAGGGGTGCAAAAAATTTATCATTGACCAAACAAAGAGCAATCCCTTCTTTCTCAAGTCCTTTAAGCATTTCTCTAGCTTCATAAATACCCGCAGGAGTATATACTTTAATTCCCAAAGCCTTTAAAGGAAAAACTAAATCAGCATCTCCCATTACAGCAACTTTATTAAACATAAGTTTCACTTATCCTGTTTTTTATTATTTTCTCTGTAAGGCGGTTCATCTTCCCAACGCCAATAATACGGAATAAATTAAGTTCTTTCTTTTTAGCAAGGACATAAGCAAAAACAGGCTCAGGACCAAAAACAATATATCTGGCGTTTCTTAAATATCTCATAAGATAATTTTCAAACTCTCTTTCCAGCGTCACAAATGTTTCATTTTCCTGTAAAGCATCTATGCCATTACCCCACGCTTCAAAATATGGGCTGAGCTTTAGTGACTCACTAATATCAAAATAAGAAAGAGAATAACTTTTCAATATTTTTTCAGTTTCAATAAACCCTCCATCCATTATAATAGTTTTAAGCTTATCTTGAGGAAGGTCCAGGTATTTTATCCTGGCTAATATTTTAAGGTTTCCCAGGTCTATTCTATGACGCACATAATCTATGATAAAAGGATATCCGGTTTCCTTTGCGGTTTTTAAGGCATCTTCAGGACAATATTCTTCTTCAATCACCTTCATAATCTTTTTCTCAAGGCAAAGACCAAACATATCCTTAATCAGGCTTTCTTTTTCTTTTTTAAGAAAAATATCCAATTCTTTTGTATCTTTTATCTCCTCCATTTCTTCCAGAAAATATCCTGCATCAAATATTATTTTTGTGGCGGATAAAAAATCTTCCTCCTCTGCACTTTCGAGAAACACATCTCTTGAAATAAGTTTTTTCTCTAGAGCACGCACTCTTCCTACCGCATAAGTATAATCAATGCGGGAAATTTTCTTCATAGTTTTAAGTCCTCTACAATACTCCGCTCAAGCTCAGGACGAAGCTCATCTTTTAGTTTGTCCTTATCAAGAATCCCTTCTTTCTCACCTTCTTTCATGATTATTCTCTTTTTCAAAGACTCCTTCCCTCTTATCGCTTCTTTAAAGGCTGCATCCAATATCTCGTCAATAATCTCTTTTTTGCAGAAAAGAATCTTCATCTTCTTGTCCATACGAGCTTTAGTTACTATCCGGTTCGCCTCCAACTCTCTCCGGCGTTCTTCATCTGAAAGGTATTCTTCAGCGGCATTAGAAGCTTCCTCTCCCGCTTTTTTTTTGATCTCTTCTGCTTCTTGTTTGCTTTTATCAATGATTTTTCGGACTTCTGCTTCTGCGTTGTCACTGATTTTTTTTATAATCTTCTCCAAACTCATTTTTTTTACTCTAATTAAAAACTAAAGTTGAATACCGTTAAGTAAGATTATTGTAATGAGAAGACCCAGGACAGCATATGTTTCAACCAGTGCAGCAAGAATCACAGGCTTCATCATATCTTTAGGCTGCTTGGCGACCATATACACACCGGCTGCACAGACTTTGCCTTGATGAATTCCTGATATCAATCCAGTAAAAGCAATAGGAAGACATGTCATAAATATTTGCAGCCCCTGAAAAGCAGTCAGAGTTACTACTGCTTCTCCTGTTAAACCCAGCTTTAAGATCACTAAAAAAGCACTAAGAAATCCATATATTCCTTGTGTTCCAGGAAGCGCAACAAGTATAAGGAGACTCCCAAATTTTTCAGGGTCCTCGCTCATAACCCCACTTGATGCCTGCCCTACTAAACCAATTCCAATAGCAGACCCAATTCCTCCAAATATTACTGCAAATGCGCTGCCCAATATAGCTAATGCTAAACCTAATTCCATTTATTCCTCCTTACATACAATCTTTATTTAACTTAATTCTGTATATTTATTTTCCAATTCAAAAGGTTCAAACGGTTTACCCCCCAACTCAAAAAATTTACCAAAAAATTCTACAAACTGAAGCCGCATTGAATGTACAAAGCCACCAAGAAAGCTGATGGCCAGATTAAAAATGTGCCCTCCAATAAATATCAAGGCAGCAAAAAACCAGCCTACCCATGGTATACCTAAAGCAGTCTGGCAAAGAGTATTGACTACCATGGCAATAACTGTGGTTGCCAGCCCCAGAGCCAAAAGGCGTGAATAAGAAAGCACATCTGCAAGATAGCGTGATATATCATACAGGTTGTATAAACCACCAAAGAACCTGGAAATGGGATTGCGGCTGGGAGAAGCAAAAAATACAATTCCTGAGGCACCCCCAAGGGCCATAAAACCCCATACCGGATTTTTAAGGAGAAGATAGAGAACAAGGCTCGGCAACAAGATCAACCATCCACCCTGAACAAAAAAAGCATCCAAGTATTTTTTGTTTTTTATATACGTGATCATCTTCAAAAAAGTCCCAAACCACACCTGAATAAATCCGAGAACTAAAGAAAGAATGAGAAAGGGCACTGGATCAGCTAAAGGATCTATGACCATTAACTTTCGAATAGGAAAACCAAACCAGCCACCGACCATAGTCCAGAATAAAACATTAGAAACTCCCACAATAGCAAAGAGTATTAAAAAACTTCTCAGCCCTCCCCTAGGTTTAGCAATTTTGAGATAAAGCATACTAAGAATAGCAACCAGCAAGCCATACCCTGCCTCACTAACTGTTAATCCTAAAAAAACAAAAAAGAAAGGTGCAAAATAGATGGTAGGTTCTAAAGATCCTCTAGCAGGAAGCCCGTAAAGCTTTGTCACAATTTCAAACGGTTTTACTGCAGAAGGATTCTCAAGAACAACAGGCGGGATTTCATCTGGAAGTGGGGAGCGAAAAAAGTATTCAATAGATTCTGAATAAGGTTTCAGTTTAGCCTTTAACCGCTTAATGTCCTTTATCTGGATCCATCCTTCCAAATAAAATATCGATTTAGTTTCTCCAGCAAGTTGAGAAAATCTTTGTTTATTTCTCTCATTTAACAATCCATCATAAACGAGCATAAGCTTTTCTTTGTGCATTAGGCCCAGTTCACGTGCTTCTTTGTCAAGCTGGATGACCTTGTTTTCGCCCTGCTTGATCTCCTCATCAATTTTTCTCATTATATCGGTAACCGTATCAGATTTTCCCGCTCTTTTTATAGTTGACTCAGTGAAATAATAAGGAATATACGATATTTTTTTGAAGGATTCTTCAAAGGCCTCTTTCTTCTCCCTTAAATATATTATTAGAAGAAAAACTTCCCTTTTCCCTTGCTGAATTACACTAAACCACAACTCTTCCTCTTCCTGAATTTTTCTAAGATTTTCTACCTCTGACAAAGGAATAGTTCCCAAGCGAAATTCTGTATATCCATTTAGCTGAACCAATTTAATTGGGATGTCCAGGTTTTTAAAAGGTTTTAATAGGGCTTTTTCTTTGCTTAGATACTTATTACTTGAGATAATATCGTTCTTTTCTCTCTCTAAACTCTCTGCCTTTTCTATAATAGGAGTATAATTGGATTTTATTATTTTTTTCCTTTCTGGCTTTGACAATTTAGGTTTTTTCATCAATATCTTCTCAGCAAGGCCTTTCCTTTCCCCCTGTGAAAGGAAGTCAATTGTATGAGAAAGTTGAAATAAGCGATGGTCGAGTTTGGTATCCTCTGAAGATGGAGAGTTCAGTCCAAGTGCATCATAATCTGTTTTTTCTATCTGGATGATTCCTTCTTCCTGTAAAGAAGAAAGAACATCCATTTTTATATTTGCATTGCCAATGATCTGGACTTTGTTTATTTCAGCTATAGCCATTTGTCAAATTTCTCTATTCTCTAAATAACGCTTTATCTTTTCAGCTGTCTTTTTTATAGATTCTTTCTTCAATCCCGCTGTCTTTTTTTGCAGGTTTAAAGCTTCATTACTTGCCTCTTTCTTTATTTTATCTGCTTCCTTAGAGGCTTGCTTGATCATATAATCCATCTTTCCCGCAGCCATTTTTTTGGCATCAGTAATTACTTTTTCCTTAATTTTTTCGGCTTCTTTCTGTGCTTCCTCAATAATCATTTGGGACGTACTCTCATGTGCATCCTGTATATCCTTCTGAGCTTGTTCTTCAGTCTTTTGTATTTTTTCAAGTGCCGCCAAAGGTGAGTTATTTTTTATATCCTTGTCCATATCCCGTCCTTATATAAATAATTCTTTTTAAGAAATTAGGGGAGATTATACAATATGCTAATTACTTTTAAAAGATGAAATGATATTAAAAATGAATTAACTTACTATACTCTATTTACATTTTGAATCCTTATGACCCTTATAATACTATTTCTTCCGGAGCTCTTAAAATGCTCAGATCATGTTGGGTCAGCAATTCATTCAACTCAGAAATATCAATAGTGATGAATTTATTGAACGCATCCACAATTTAATCAACGGCGATTGTCAATTCCTTTAAGAAATCTGCTTGAGTATCAGTTATAGGGGAAGGGTATCCACTTACATCCATGCCCAAAAACATTACCATCATAGAGTAGGACCCCCCTACAGGCCCTCCTCTTAGAGCCATTTCCATTGAACCTCTATACCCTATTCCTTTGGGTGTTACCTTCTCCTCAAGTATACTGAATTTTTTCTCAAACTTCTTTAAAGCATCATATACTTCTTCCGTAATGCCATCTTTTTTTTCAAATTCTTCATTCAACTTATCCAAGCGTTTTCTAATAACTCTTGTTCTGGTAACAGCCAACCCCATTTTTTTAGATAACACAATAATTTCAACCTGGGAATCACGCTGGGCAGCTCTATCTTTCTCATTAAATTCGAACCTTGGATCAGGGTGAATAATCCCTTTTTTTTCTAATGTGTTTTCTCCTACAGAAAGTTCTATTTTATATTCTCCCGGAGATGCCAAAGGAAGAGAAGCCATCCCGAAACCAGTGGGT
>JAUWTR010000115.1 GCA_030614645.1 Candidatus Aminicenantota bacterium | reverse complement strand
TAAGCTCAGAACCTAACTGGTCAAAGCTCATCGAGGGTAAAACAGCAATTGTGTCCCCGGGTTGGCAAAAAGCCTGTTGTTTTCCCGGGAGGATCTCAATATATTTTTCTCCTAATAGTCCTAAAGCTGCAAGGGTAGCAATGGACCCCTTCCGAAGCCTCACTTTATTGTTGATGTCAAGGGTAACTTCAGCCTGACCTTCCTTTAAGCGAATATTATTAACATTGCCGATTTTGACGCCTGCCAATTTTACGACCGTATTTTTCTCCAGCCCGGCAGCAGAATCAAAATACAGATAAAGGGGATATCCACGTTTCTGAAACAAGGTGGTTATGTCACCCACTATAAAAATAAACACTGCCAGAATAAAGATTGCACCTGATAAAAACAAACCTATTTTTACTTCATGTTTCATTGAAATTTCTCACCATTCTTTTATCGGACCCTCTGCCCGCCCGTGAATGAATTGCTGCACTATTTGATTGTCACTCTTCCTGAGCTCTTCCGGTGTCCCCACAGCGACTATTTTTCCATTATAAAGCATAGCAATCCTATCTGCAACTTTATAAGCACTTATCATATCGTGAGTAATAACCACAGATGTTATCCGAAATTCCTGCTTCATCTTGATTATCAATTCATTTATAGCATCAGCCCGGATGGGATCGATGCCGGTAGAAGGTTCGTCATAAAGCATAATTTCTGGCTCATAAGCTATTGCTCTGGCCAGCCCGACTCTTTTTTTCATGCCCCCGCTTAATTCATGGGGCATTAGTTGTTCAATCTCTCTGAGCCCGACCATTGCCAGGGTCTCTTTGACTCTTTTTTGAAGTTCTTTCGGAGATAAGTCCCTATACCTTTCCAATCCAAAGCTTACATTCTGAGCTACTGTCAAAGAATCAAAAAGTGCTGCAGCTTGAAATAACAGTCCAAATTTTCGCCGAATATTATTAAGTTCTGCTTCACTCGATCCGCATATATCCACACCATCTACAATGATGCTGCCCCTATCCGGCCGAATAAGGCCTAATATATGCTTGAGTAAAACACTTTTCCCTGAACCGCTCTGTCCGATTATTGTCAGAGTCTCTCCGTTCTGAATATGCAGATTTATTCCCTGGAGGACTTTATTTTGCCCAAAGGATTTATGTAGATCGTTTATGCGTATCATATCCCTAACCTCTCCGGCATAACCTTACTGAGGAAAAAATTTAGGATTAATATAATGATACTGGAGATTACAACTGCCCTGGTTGTAGCTCTGCCGACCCCCTCTGCTCCGCCTTCGGTTTTTAATCCCTGCCAGGATCCGATAATGGCGATAACAATTCCGAAGATCCCGGCTTTGATTAACCCACCCAGTACATCCCATAATTCAAGATACAAGAGGGTATTACGCAGATATACGATCCGGTTGACTCCCATGCCGACATTGAAAAAATATGCGCATACAATACCGATGATATCTCCATACAGGGTTAAAACCGGCACCATTATAAAACAGGCGAGAGTTCTTGGTGCGACAAGGTAACGAATCGGGTCGGCACCAAGGCTGTAAAGGGCATCGATCTGTTCTGTGATTTTCATGGTGCCGATCTCTGCCGCCATAGCAGAGCCGACACGCCCGGCTACCATTAATCCAACCAGGATAGGAATGAGTTCCTTTGTTAAGCCCAGAGATATGATCGGTCCTCCATATGCTTCTGAACCGACACCGATATATCTATGGAAGCCGATATAGGTCTGGAGAGCAAAGACTAAGCCGCCAAAGGCTGCTGTTAATGATACTACAAGTAATGAACGGACTCCGACTTCCTCAAGCTGCTGGATGAATATCTTCGTTTCCCGAGGTTTCCGGAAAATGTTTATTGTTGTTCTTCCAAAGAGCAGCCCAACTTCTCCGACTTGCTGCAGGATCAAATGGAAGGAAAAAGACTTTATGGGTAAAGTCATATTTATTCTTCAATATTATGAAATTCTCTATCATTAAAACGGGCAAACTTATTTAAAAAGGCCAGAGATACTTTTCCCGTCGGCCCATTTCTCTGCTTGGCGATGTGTATATCGGCAAGTCCCTTAACAGTATCATCATCAGGTTTGTAAAATTCTTCCCTGTAGATAAAAATAACTACATCGGCATCCTGTTCGATCGCACCTGACTCTCTTAAATCTGACAACTGCGGTATCGGCCTGGCCCGGCCTTTTTCAGGCGCACGGCTTAACTGAGAGATGCCGACCACAGGGATCTGAAGTTCCTTTGCCAATTCCTTCATAGAACGGGATATATAGGTCATCTCTTGAGTTCTGTTTTCAAACCGGCTGCCGGCACGCATGAGCTGAATATAGTCTATAAATACAATATCCAGATGATGTTCCATTTTTAAACGCCTGGTTTTTGCCTTCATTTCAATAATTGAGAGCCCCGCTGTCTCATCAACATATATATTTGCCTGTGATAAAACATCAGCTCCCTGCTGCAACAGTTTAAAGTCTTTTTCGCTGATATATCCGGTCCGAACTTTTTGAAGGTCTACCTTGGCTTCAGAGCAGAGCATCCGCATGGCCAATTGTTGATTAGACATCTCGAGAGAAAAAAAGCCGATCGATTTATCTGTTTTGGTTCCGGCATATTGAGAAATATTCAGGGATAAAGCGGTTTTCCCCATAGAGGGCCGGGCTGCTATTACAATAAACTCAGAATTATGGAAACCTGCTGTTATTGCATCCAAGTCCCTGAACCCGGTTGGAATACCTGTGACCGCTTCCTTCCGCTTCCGGAGCATATCAATTGTTTCGAGAGCTGGCGTGGTCAGAGAATTTAAAGGCACAAAACCGGGCTTGATCCTCTGCTCAGCCACATCTATTATCGCAGCTTGGGCTTCTTCCAGCAATTCGTCCGGATCCTGCTTCTGGAGGTAACTTGAGGAGATTATCCCTGCGGAAGAAATAATAAGCCGCCTAAGTAATGCTTTTTCCTTAATAATCCGGGCATGATATTCTATGTTTAAGCTTTTTGGAACTCCATCCATCAACGATGACAAATATTGAGCTCCTCCCGCCTCATCAAGCCGCCCTGCTTTTTGAAGTTGTTCTGTTAGGGTGAGAAGGTCTATAGGGAGACCTTTATCGACCAGCACGACCATCTGTTCCAGGATGTTCAGGTTAGCTTCTTTGTAGAAATCCTCAGGAGTGATAATGGACAGAACTACATTCAGGTTTTTATTGTTAACCAGGATGCCTCCCAGAACTGTTTTTTCTGTCTCCTGGCTGTGGGGAGGAGTTTTTTTTAAAAACATAGTATCAAGTTCCATTTTCCTTCCCTATTTAACTATTTCTATCTTACGCTACATTTCGGATAAATTCAAAACATTAAAACGGTCTGGGATGGCAGTTATTTTTTTTCTTCATGTGATACGTTTTCTTCAACTGGGGCTTCTGAAGCAGCTTCATCCTTCTTTACCTTGGGTGGGGCAGCTTCCTCTTTTTTATCATCAGATGGGGGAGCTTCCTGAGCTTCTGCGGGGGCAGATTCTTCTTTATCATCAGCTGGGGGAGTGGCTTCCGTAACAGGTGTCCCTTGCCGGTTAACTTCCAGACTTATCTCAGCCGTTTGATCATGGAAAATTTTTATAGGCACTTTATAGTTTCCAAGCTTCTTGATAGGATCAGGTAAAAGAATTTTTTTCTTTTCTATATTAAAGTTGAGATTACTCAGCGCATCTTTGATGTCTCCAGTGCTAACAGAACCAAAAATAGAATCTTTTTCTCCGGCTTTTCGCTTAAAAGTCAGGGAGACTTCATTCAATTGCTCGATTAAGGTCTGGTACGTCTCCATTTCCTTTTCCAGCCCTTTTTTCAACGCCTGTTGTTCTATCTCGATCATTTTTGTGTTTGTTGGAGTTATTTCCAGTGCCATTTTTTTAGGAATCAGATAATTTCTTCCATATCCAGCTGCCACATTAACAATATCGCCTTTTTCCCCTAAATTTTCGATGTTTTCTCTAAGGATGATTTTCATTATTCCTCCAATTTTCCGCTATGACTTTAGTCGGATATATAAGGGATCAGAGCTAGTGTTCTCGCCCTCTTTATAGCGATTGTCAGTTTTCGTTGATGTCTAGCGCAGGTGCCAGTTACTCGGCGGGGAGCGATCTTCCCACGTTCCGGGATATACCTTCGCAGGATGTCGACCCTTTTGTAATCTATATCCTTGATATCTTTCTCGCAAAAACGACAGACTTTTTTTCTTGGTAAAAATTGTTTTTGAAAAGAGTTTTTTCTCTTCCTAGTTCTTTCTCTTGTCTGGTGCATGTTATTTCTCCTCCTCCTCAGATTTTTCTTTTGAAGGCTTCTTCTTTTTTTCTGGTTTAAGATCTACTTCAGGTTCTGGTTTTGTTTCTACTTTTTCAGGTTCTGGTTTTGTTTCTACTTTTTCAGGCTCTGGTTTTGTTTCCATTTTTTCAGGTTCTGGTTTGGTTGCTACTTTTTCATGTTCTGGTTTGGTTTCTACTTTTTCAGGTTCTGGTTTGGTTTCTACTGTTTCAGGTTCTGGTTTGGTTTCTACTGTTTCCTTGGCCTTTGGGGTTTCCTTTTTGGGAGGAGTTGTTTTTTCCTCTCCTTCTTCCTTTTTGACCGTCAAATACCTTATAACGGATTCATTTTGTTTAAAGAGCCTTTCTAATTCAGAAGGGATATCAGCTTCGCCTTTATAAAGGAAAAAAACGTAATATGCCACCTCGAATTTCTTGATCTGATAAGCTAGCTTGCGTTTCCCCCATTTATCAACATGGATCATTTTTCCCTTTTTTGCAGGGATGACATCTGCCATCTGTTGGATCAGTTTCTCTGTATCTTCTTCTGAAAGATTTGGGGCAATCAAGAAAGCTGTTTCATATATTCTCATTAATACCTCCTTATGGCTTTGCAGCTCCTTTTTACTTGTTAATAAAGGAGCAAGGAGCCTAAGTTAATTATAAAGATTCATTGCTTTTTCTGCCTGGCCAGACAAAAATAATTCTGCGGCCTGGCAGGCTTTCTCAAGACTTTTATTAAATTTTTGCTTGTCGTCTTTCCTGAAAGGAGAAAGCACAAAATCTGATGCGTCGTCTTCCAGGTCAAATGGGCCTATTCCGATCCGGATCCGGGGGATAAGGTTAGTTCCGAGTTCCTTAATAATTGAACTCATGCCCTTATGGGAACCAGCGCTTCCTTCTTTTCTGATCCTGATTTCCCCTACAGGGATATCAAAATCATCATAGACAACCAGAAGCTTTTCCAACTTTATAGCGTAATTTTGGACTATTTGTTTTACTGCCAGTCCGCTTCTGTTCATATATGTCTGTGGCATAGCTAGGAGGACCCGTTCTTTATCTCTTGCTATGATTATCATTTTGGATGAACTCTTTCTTTTTTTTAACCTAGTTCCCCATTGTTTAGACAATTTTTTCATAAAGGCAAACCCGGCATTGTGTTTGGTTTGCGCATATTGTTTTCCGGGATTTCCAAGTCCGACCACAGCCCACAAAAATTACTCCTTCTCGTTCCCTTCTTTCTTTTCTTCCTCTTTTCCTTTTCCTTCCTCTTCTCCCTCAGGTTTCTCCTCTGAAATCACGTCAGGTTCTTCTTCTTCTCCGATAAGCTCTTCTTCCTCGATTTCCTCTTCAATTGCTTCCTCTGTCGGGACCTGTATCTGGGCGATGACTGTTTCCGGATCTTCTATGAACTTAATCCCCTCAAGCTCTGGGATTTCGTTTACTTTGATTGATTGGTTTAGATGAAGATCACTTATATCGACTTCAATTTCTTCCGGAATATCTTTGGGTAGGCACTCGATTTTTAACTTCCGAGTAACAGAATCCACATATCCACCTTCAGATTTGACACCTACAGCTTCTCCAATAAGGACAACAGAAACCTCAACCTCCATAACCTTGCCCATAACGATCTGAATAAGGTCGAGATGCAGGATCGCATCAGTAACAATATTATATTGCGCTTCTTTTATCATGACGTTTAGTTTTTTTGAATTAAAAGCGATTTCAAAAATTGTATTCTTGCCGGATTCAGATTTTAAAATATTGAAGATATCCTTTTTATCCAAAACAAG
>JAUWTR010000364.1 GCA_030614645.1 Candidatus Aminicenantota bacterium | reverse complement strand
TCCCGGAGCAGTGATCCTGGTCGGGAGAAGGGGAAGGATCGTTTTTCACAGAGCGTATGGTGAGTCGCAGTGGGTTCCGGAACACTATCCCATGGAAAAAGACATGATTTTTGACCTGGCTTCCCTTACTAAACCGGTGGCAACCACAACCTCCATTATGCTTTTGCTTGAACAGGGGAAGCTCAGGCTCCGGGATAAAGTAAAAGAATATGTTCCTGAATTCGAAACTTATTTAGATGAAAACGATGAGCCTGGAGATGATGCCTGTATC
This sequence comes from Candidatus Aminicenantota bacterium, assembly GCA_030614645.1. Taxonomy (GTDB): domain Bacteria; phylum Acidobacteriota; class Aminicenantia; order Aminicenantales; family Aminicenantaceae; genus JAUVXM01. The sequence continues at coordinate 2,493 of JAUWTR010000364.1, read as the reverse complement.
CTCCACCTTATAACCCATACTTCAGGCCTTCCCCCTTATACGGAGGATGGTGAGATCGAGGAGAAATTTGGTGATTCCTGTAAAACTGAAGACCTTGTCAACCACATCGCCCGGTTAAAAAAAACAAACCCTCCCGGAAATGAGTTTCATTACAGCTGCTTGGGCTTTATAACTCTTGCCCACATTATCAAGGAAATTACGGGGCAGTCAGTTTCAGAATTTGCTAAAGAGAATATTTTTCAGCCTTTGGGGATGAAAGACACTTTTTTCAATCCTCCGGAAGAATATATTGACCGATGTGTTCCCACTGAAGTAATAGATGGTATTGCTCTAAAAGGAGTTGTACATGATCCCCTGGCAAGATTACAGGGAGGAGTCTCAGGCAATGCCGGTCTGTTTTCTACTGCAGATGATCTGGCCGTTTTTGCCCGGATGTTGTTAAATAGGGGGAGGTATAAAAGCACCAGGATCTTGAGTCCTTTGGCGGTTGAAAGGATGACAGAACTATGCCGGGAAGTCAGTTTTTCAGGCCGGGGGCTGGGCTGGGACCTGGATTCACCCTATTCCTCTAATGGAGGAGACCTTTTCGGCCCTGATTCTTTCGGCCATACAGGATATACTGGTACTTCCCTGTGGATCGAGCCGGAAACAAAGACTTTTGTGATTTTTCTTACAAATAGGATCCATCCTGAAGATAAAGGCGCGGTTATTGCTATTCGCAGCAAAGTAGCTAATATAGTTGCAGCTTCGATAATAAATAAGTAGAATAAAATTTACTGCCATGCTATCAACAAAGGTAGTTGGAGAATAGAGAAATTGAAAAAATTATTACCGGTAATTCTGGTTGCCATAGTTGTTTTTAATTTTGCCTGTAAATCGCAATCAAAAAGCCTTGTCATCCTTTTTTCCAATGATATTCATGGGACTTTTCAGCCTAAAAAATTCAGATCAGAGGGAAAGCTGAGGTTGGTGGGAGGGATGGAAGCAGCCAGTCATTATATAAACAGGCTTAAGGAAATAGAAAAAAATGTATTGCTGATAGATAGCGGAGATATAATGACCGGTTCTTTAGCTGCCCAAATAAGATATAAAGAAGTTATAGGTGGAGTTATGCCTGAATTTCTCAACCGGCTGGGATATGATATCAGATGTTATGGAAACCATGCTTTTGATAGGGGGCAGGAAAATGCTATAGGGCTTGAGAGATTGACTGAGTTTCCTGTTGTTTTAGCAAATGTTGTTTATAAAGATAGCGGAGAGCTTTTTGCTTCTCAACCTTATCATATCCTTGAAAAAGGTGGAATTAAAGTCGGTGTGATTGCGGTAATGGAAGAAAATTTCCTCCAGGAAGTCAGTAAAAAAAATACACAAGGGCTGGCTGTACTGCCGATTATTCCTACTTTGAACTCCTTTGTTCCGGAATTGGATAAAAAGTCGGACCTGATCGTTGTCCTGATACATTCTAAAGTATTTATCGGCGATAAAGTTGCCAAGGAGATTCCTGGGATCGATATTGCCCTGGTAGCATCTGAAGACGGGAGATTTAATGAGGTTAATGGTGTTTTGGTCAAATCGACTATAGGGCACCTGAAGACTTTGGGATTTCTTAAGATTGAAGTAAAAAAAGACAGGATTATTGATTTTGAGGAAAAGTTGATCTGGCTGTGGGCAGATGTCGATCTTAACCCTGCTCCTGATGTCAGTGAACTGGTCCAGAAAGTTGAAATGTCTGTTGAATATGACTTTAATACTGTAATTGGAAGGTCAGATTTTGATTACATAGCCCCAAAATACGAATCTGGTGAAAATGCCCTGGGAAACTGGATCGCAGATGTGATGTGCTGGAAAACCGGGGCCCAAATCGCCCTGCAAAACAGCGGTGGTATCCGGGCTGATATTTTTACCGGCCCGGTCACAAAAAGAGATATATATGAGCTTTCTCCCTTTCGCAATAATCTGGTCTTATTTAAACTTACAGGCCGGCAGTTAAAGGAAATTTTCGAAAGGGATATTGAAAGAGGAAGAGACAGCTTTCAAGTATCCGGGCTGAAATATGTGTATTACCCCATATCTGCCAGGCCTTTCGGAGAAAGAGTATGGCGGCTTGAGGTCGGGAGAAATATTATTGTTGACCGGGGGGAGTTGTTATTCCCGGAAAAAACATATACTTTAGCCACTAATGATTATATAGCCGGACAGGCAAAGGATAAATATTTCGGTTTTGATATTAAAGATCCAGTCAATACAGAATTTTACCTTGAACTGATTCTGATGGAATGGCTTGAAAAGCACAAAGTGCTGAAAACTTCGCTAGAGGGCAGGATAACTAAGGCTTCTCTCCTTGACGGTAGATACGGTAAGTGGGATAAGCGAAATCAACATCAGGCTCCTGGTTAAATCTGTCCAAGATCGCCCCGCAGATCTCATCCTGAGTGGATCTTCTTTTGCGGGCATCGGTTAGGTATCTGAGAGTCAATTCAACTCCGAAATCTA
>JAUWTR010000314.1 GCA_030614645.1 Candidatus Aminicenantota bacterium | reverse complement strand
CCCCCGGGAAGTAGCTCCCATAGCCTTAAGAATACCTATGTCCCGAGTCTTCTCCATGACCATTAAAATGAGAGTTGCTATAATGTTTAATGCCGCTACAAAGACAATAAGGGTAATGGTAAGGAACATCAATTTTTTCTCAAGTTTAAGAGCAGAGAAAAGCGGCTTGTTCATCTCCATCCAGGTAGTAGCATAGGTCTCAGCAGGAAGTACTTCCTTTATCCTTTCCTTCAGCTCAGAAGCCAGAAAAATATCTTCTATCCTGACTTGAACAAGATTTACGCTTTCCCCCAGGTTAAATATCTCCTGGGCATTCTTAAGGGAGATCATAGCAGTAGAAGAGTCAAATTCATATAATCCGGTTGAGAAAATTCCAGTAACTTTTAATCTTTTTATCTTGGGACTTATTCCCAATGGAGTCAACCGTGAAGAGAGAGAAAGTACAGTAATAACACCTCCGATCGAAGCCCCAATATTAAAAGCCATGTCCTGCCCCAGCAATACTTCTCCCCGTTTTGCCTCAGGCTCAGGGATCCTGCCAAATTCCAGATCCTGTAGCCAGGGGGAGGTTTCCCATTCCAGCTCAAAATCGATACCTCTCAGAATTCCTCCCGCACTTTTATACGGTCCCTGAAAAAGAACTGTGTCATATACCACAGGTGTAGCTCCTATGACACCTTCGATATTTTTTATAGAAGAGATCAATCCAGAATAATCTGATATTCCTTCGCCACTCATATCAGAGATCATGATATGTGAAGTTGAGCCAAGGATCTTATCCTGGACATCATTCTGGAAACCAGTGATCAGGGCAATAGCAATAATAAGGGCCATAACACCAATAGTAATGCCAAGAGTAGAGATTGAGGTAATAACCGAGATAAATGCCTGTTTTCGTCTGGCTGTCAGATATCGTTTAGCAACAAACCATTCATAGCTCATGATATAATATATTTCGCTTTTATGACTTAGGCCGCAGAAGAGGAAAAAGAATCACTTCTCTTATGGACTTACAGTCGGCAAAGATCATAATCAACCGGTCTATTCCGATCCCCTGGCCTCCAGTAGGAGGAAGCCCGTACTCTAAAGCCTCGACATAATCCTTATCTACTACATGCGATTCCTCATCCCCATGCTTTCTCGCTTCACTTTGCTGCTCAAATCTCTGCTTTTGTTCAACCGGATCGGTCAGCTCACTAAAAGCGTTCGCGATCTCCATGCCGGCTATTATCAGTTCAAACCGTTCAGCCTCATCAGGGTTATCCTGTGAAGCTTTAGCTAAAGGAGAGATTTCCTTGGGAGGGTTGGTCACAAATGTTGGTTGGATCAGATTTGGCTTGGCGTACTTATCAAAAATCACATCCAAGGCCTTGCCATAGGTAAGTGATTTCCCTTTACCTGCAAGTGTAGAAGCCATTTCTATTATTTCTTTTTTATTTTCAAAACGGCCGGGGGCTATCCCACTGTAATGGGAGAGAGCTTCCATGAACTTGATCCTTTTCCAAGGCCTTTTAAAGGAGATCTTATGCTCGCCATATGTGATCTCCTCAGTTCCAAGGAGTTTTAAACTCAGGGAATTGATTAATTCCTCCGCCCGATCCATCATGTCATTATAATCACAGTAAGCTTCATAGAATTCTAACATAGTAAATTCAGGATTATGCTCGGAAGAGATCCCTTCGTTCCTGAAACTCCGGTTTATCTCATAGACTTTATCGAGCCCTCCAACGGTAAGTCTTTTTAAATACAATTCAGGTGCTATTCTCAAATATAGTTCCATTCCCAGGGCATTATGAAAGGTCTTAAAAGGCTTTGCCAGAGCACCGCCGGGAACGGGATGCATCATCGGAGTTTCAACTTCGATATATCCGCGTTCATTAAAATATTCTCTGATACCAGCGTTCATAAGACTGCGGAGCCTGAATGTCTTAACTGTATCCCGGTTGACAATAAGATCCAGGTGGCGTTTTCGGAAGCGCAGTTCCACATCCTGCAGTCCATGCCACTTTTCCGGTAAAGGATGTAGGCATTTATCCAGAAAAGTAAAAGAACCGGCCAGAACGGTCAATTCCCCGGTCCGGGTCTTGAACAGCTCCCCTTTAACAGCGATCATATCACCTATATCTAGAAATGAAAAAAGCTCGAATTGTTTTTTCCCAAGATGGTCTTCTCGAAGATAAGCCTGCAGTTTCGCCTGAGAATCAGCTATGTGAAAAAAGACGGCTTTCCCCATCTTGCGAATAGAAATAATCCTTCCGGGAACATAGACCTTGATCTTTTTTTCCTCAAGTTCCTCCTTGGATAATTCAGCATACTCAGAGACGACCTCATAAACAGAATGAGTCGTTTCAATCTTGTGAGGAAACAGCTCAACGCCTTCTTCAGCAAGCTTTGCCATTTTTTCTTTTCGGACGATCTCCTGCTCACTTAGTTTCGCACTCTCATTCCTTTTTTCACTCATTTTTGACTTCCTTTAATGCTTTATCATCTTTTACTTTTTTTTTATTAAGTGCATCCAGAATACCATTGATAAAAGTAGCAGACTGTTCACTGCTGTATTTTTTGGCGATCTCTATCGCTTCATTGATGATAATTGCCGGGGCCAGATCTTTATCATAAAGCATTTCATAAGCGGCCATCCGCAGAATATTTTTGTCTACAATTGCCATACGAGATATTCTCCAGTGTTGAGAGGCTGATTGAATTATCTTATCTATTTCCGCCTGATTGGCAACTATACCGCATATCAGGCGAGTACAGAGTTCTTTTTCCTCTTTGTCCGCTTTTTTATTTTCCAGGAACTGTGATATTGTTTTATCAAGCTGAGAGTCATTAAACTCCAGCTGAAATAGAATTTGAAGAGTACTTTCCCTGGCTTTTCTTCTTTTTCCCATAACAGAAGTCAAGCGCCTTAAAGCCCTGCCTTCTTTATCAGGTCTATAGTCTCAATAAGCGAAAAAGTAGAGTCATAGCCTTTATTCCCAGCTTTTGTTCCAGCTCTCTCTATTCCCTGCTCAATAGTATCGACCGTCAATATTCCATATGATACTGGTATCCCTTCATCCATAGATATCTGGGCCAGACCTTTAGTCACTTCTGCACATAAATAATCAAAATGGGGAGAGTCGCCCCTGATAAGGGTCCCAAGGCATACAATCCCATCTACTTTTTAGGCTTCTGCCAATTTTTTCGCTAGAAT
>JAUWTR010000391.1 GCA_030614645.1 Candidatus Aminicenantota bacterium | reverse complement strand
TGCAGCCTGATATTTTTCTAAGGACTAGTTGCTTGTCATTTTTATCCAGAATTGTAAAGTGTTTTTTTCTGCCTAACCTTATGCTGTGTGTTTTCAGAACAGAGTAACCAAAGGCATGAAAAGTAGAGACCTGTGGCTTGGACTCAGATTTGTTTGATTTTAAATGAAGAGCTAATCGTTGTTTGATTTCATCAGCTGCTTTATTGGTGAAAGTAACAGCTAATATGTTTTTAGGCGGCACTCTTTTTTCTTTGATCAGATAAGTAATGCGGAGGGTAAGAGTACGGGTTTTGCCTGTTCCTGGTCCGGCTGTGATTAGGGCTGGTCCGGTAAAATGGCGGGCTGCTTTCTGCTGTTCCGGGTTAAGGTCAGAGAGAGAAGAATCCTCCTCTGACATGTGTTTCTTGCTTTCTAAGCTCATTTGTATGGGTTTGGTTGTAGCCTGCTGGGAATAAAGCCTCCGATATTCTTTTAGGTCAAAGTTTATTAATTTACGTTTGGGAATGGGTGGTCCTTGTTTTTGGGATGAAAATAAACCTTGCTGCAACTTTGGATCAAGTGTCTCCTTATCTTTAAAGACTTTGATAACACCGTACTCACCGTCATAACCCTCCTTAATTATCACTTTACGGTCCCGCATTCTCTGGATAGCTTCAGCCAGGACAGCCTCTCCTTTTTCCTGAAGTTTATCCAGGGGCATATCCATCAGCAGATAGAGCTCGGGTCCGAATCTTTGCAGCAGAGAATGATACTTTGCATTGATTTTTTTAGAGGCAGGCCCGACTCCAATTATCTCAGAAAGGAGCTCCTTAAGCGGGATAATGGAATAAAACGGCAGCCGGTTTAGCCTGAGCGACAGGTCATCGCGGTCAGATAATTGAGCAACCCGGGTCATAACACCTTCGGTGACTTTTTTATTACATTTAGGGCAGATGCCCTTGTTTTTGAGGGTTTCGATAGGGTCCCAGCAGAGGGAGCATTTGCGGTGGCCATCATAGTGATATTTGCCCTCTTGAGGAAAAAGGTCTACTGTGCCTCCGAAATGCTTAGGATTGCCAGTTTTCATAGCTTCTGTTATGGCTTTATAGCGGAGCTCTGTCTTGAATATATTGGCATTTCGTCCTAATTTTTCCGGGGAGTGGGCATCAGAATTTGATATTAAAGTGTAGCGGTCAAGAAAAGTGCAGGTCCAATGCATGGGAGCATCGGTTGATAATCCGGTTTCTACTGCTGAGATATGGGGAGTCAGGTCTTCAAAGCATTCTTCGACTGAATCAAACCCTGATTTTGAGCCAAGGGTTGAAAACCATGGTGTCCAGATATGAGCCGGGATAAAAAAGGTATCCTCTGATGCTTCTAGCGCTATTTCGAGAAGATTCCGGGAATCTAAGCCTAAAATTGGACGTCCATCAGATGTTAGATTAGCTCCAATTCGCAAAAGTGCCTGGCGTATCTTCTCCACTGTAGAGAAATCCGGGGCCAGCAGCACATTGTGGACTTTTCTGACTTTTCCGTTTTTTTTGTAGATGCTGCTAATTTCAGTAGAAAGAATAAAACGCACTTCCTCATTGAATGATGGAACAGAGGGTAGTTCGGTTTTTTTTCTGTATTCTTTTTTAAGCTTAAACAAACCTTCTTCTGCAGGTTCGGTTTTTTCTTTAAGTTCCTCCACCCAGCCTGGATGAGTAAAATCTCCTGTACCCACAACAGATATCCCCTTAAGTCGAGCCCAATAATCCAGATATTCAGGGGTTAACTGCTTGCTTGTTGCCAGGGAGTAATGGGAGTGGATGTGCAGGTCAGCAACAAATCTCATCTTATTGTGTAAACGATTATCATTGATATAAGCCAAAGTCAACCTCAACTTATGAATAATTTAGGAAAAGAGCTGGGATGGATACTGGTAAATCCCGGTCTTTCGAAGGGACTTACCTGTGTCCATACCTTGCAAGTTTTGAAGTTTAAGAAAAATGTGGGAACTCCATTTACTATTTTCCATTTTCTAAGTATCATACATACCGATATGTGGAGAAATTACTATGAATATAATAAATGACACGATCACTTTATCCGCCCGTGGTTTTAATGACATGCACGATATTACAGGCGAGGTGTCAAACCGGCTTTCTGAGCATGGTCTTAAAAACGGCACGGTCACTATTTTTGTCTCTGGTTCGACAGGGGGATTGACCACTATCGAGTTTGAATCCGGCTTAGAAAAAGATTTTGCCGAACTTATGGATAAGATAATCCCTCAGGATAGAACCTACCATCATGATGCCCGTTGGGGCGACGGTAATGGTTTTTCCCATGTGCGCGCCTCGCTTTTGGGCCCTTCCCTTACGGTCCCTTTTGTAGATGGGAGGATGACTCTTGGCACTTGGCAGCAGATTGTTTTTATAGATTTTGACAATCGCCCCCGCTCCCGCAGTATTGTCCTCCAGTTTATGGGCGAATAAGCTGAAATAAACTCGGATCGAAATTTTTTATGAATAGTTCAGGTAAAATATGACTGATCTCAAAGATAAACTCAAACTTCTTAAAAAGAAG
>JAUWTR010000170.1 GCA_030614645.1 Candidatus Aminicenantota bacterium | reverse complement strand
CCACTGCGATAAAATTGACAGAAGGATTTTTTGCCTTGTATTTTTCTTCGACCTGCTTATTAAACCCTTTGCCGGCAAGTGCTACCTCTTCTGCAGAAGCAGCGGATTTCACCTGTTTATTCACTGCAAAAAGCGAAAACTTTTTTTTCTGAACCGCACTGGAATGAAGCCATCCTTCCTGCCCTTTTTGAGTCCTTACTTTGTACCATCCCTGCTGCTCGCCGATTTTTTCTACCTGTTCCCCGTTGTTAAGAACAGCAACTGTATCAGAATAAAAAACCGGTTCTTTTTTCAGGCTTGTAGTTTTGACCTTTATAATCAAGCTCTCAGCCAGGATTATTCCTACAAAGACCACAAACACTCCCAATAACAACAGTTTTAGAGATAATTTTTTTTTCATTGACACCTCCAAAAAAAATCATTGTTTCATTGTTAAAATCATCAGGTTCATACAAATATAATCAAATTGCCTCCAGCTTTTGCTGGAGCAAGCAGTTTCTATTTACCGGTTTATTGTTATTAATAGCAATATGAAGTGCTTTATAGGAACCGACTATACAACACAATTGCCTGGCCCGGGACAGGGCTGTATAAAACAAATTTCGCTGCAGCATAATATAGTGCTGTGTCATCATAGGTAATACTACTGCCTGGTACTCACTTCCCTGAGCTTTGTGCACAGAGATTGCATATGCTAATACCAATTCATTTATCTCCTCCCGCGCATAGTCAATCTTTCTTCCATCAAAATTAACAGTAACCCTGTATGCTTGCTTATCGATATCCATAACCTTCCCGATATCACCATTAAAAATTTCTTTATCATAATTGTTTCTGACCTGCATCATCTTATCTCCGATCCGGATATTCCGATTACCAAATTTCAGCCCATCCTGCCTGGGATTAAGAATCTCTTGAAGATTTCTATTAAGATTATCCACTCCTACTAGGCCCCTGTACATAGGGCTGATAACCTGGATCTCGGAGGATAAAGGATCAAGCTTAAATTTTTTGGGAATCCGGTTTGAACAGAGCTGCATAATTATCTCGAAGACTTTTTGCTCATCTTTATGATAGAGGAAATAAAAGTCAGAGTTACGGTCGCCTTTTTCCGGCTTAATGATCTTGTCACCCCTATTGATGCGGTGGGCATTGGTGACTATGAGGCTGTCTTTTTTCTGGCGGAATATTTTATCCAGGGTTACAATATCAACTCTTCCCGATGCGATAATATCACGCAGAAGAGTTCCAGGACCTACTGAAGGAAGCTGGTCCTTATCTCCTACCAGGATAAGACTCATCCCTCTGGGGACCGCTTTGAGAAGGTAATACATAAGCGGCAGGTCTACCATGGAAAACTCATCAATGAGCAGAACATCTCCTTGGAGCGGGTGCTTTTCATCCCGGCGAAATCCTGATAATTTCGGCATATACTCAAGGGTTCGGTGTAATGTTCTGGCCTCTTTGCCGGTTGCTTCATACAGCCTTTTAGCCGCCCGTCCAGTAGGCGCAGCCAACAGTATTTCCCGACCCCAATCATGAAAAATATCTACTACCGCCTTGACAATAGTTGTCTTCCCAGTGCCCGGCCCACCGGTTATGACAAGGAGATTATTAAGCAGGCATTCCCGAATTGCATGTTTTTGTTGGGAGGAAAAGCGGATACTGGAATCTTCTTGTGTTGTTATTAAAGCTTTTTCTATATCAAATTCAGGAGCAATTTTTGGGAAAGAAATTATTTTTCCAATCGACTTTGCCACCTCTTCTTCAGCATGATAGAAAAACGGCAAATAGACAGCTTGGCCTTTTTCTATTTTTTTAACAATAACAATTTTTTTCTTGATAAGTGCTTCAAGCGCTGAGCTGAACTGTTCAGCATTAAGTTCCAGCTCTTTTCGGCAAGTCTTTTCAAGTTCTTTACCCTGAGAAAAAACATGCCCCTGTTCTGTATCTTTTTCCAAAAGATAACAAATAAATGCCTTAGCTCTTTCCGGAGAAGTTTCGCTTATCCCCAATTTCAAAGCCATTTGGTCAGCAGTTATAAAACCTATTCCCCAGATATCATGACATATCTGATAAGGATTGGACTTGAGTATATGAAAGGATTTCTGCCCGTATTGTTTATATATTTTTGTAGCTAAAGCAGTAGATACATTGTGCTCCTGGAGAAATATTATCAACTCCCGGATATCCTTATGCTCTGTCCAAGATTTTTTTATTTCCCTAAGTTTTGCCTTTCCAATCCCCTCTACTGCTGTTAATTCATCCGGGTTTTGAGATAGAATTTCCATTATTTGCAGCCCGAATTTCCGGATTATCCGTTTTGCAAGTACAGGCCCGATTCCGTGAATCATGCCAGATGATAGAAACTTTTCAACGCCTTTCTCCGAAGAGGGCAGGACAGGCATAAAACTTTCCACCCGGAATTGTTGCCCACATCTGGGATTGATCTCCCATTTTCCTTTTACTTTAAGCATCTCCCCTGGAGAAAGAGGAGGGAAATTCCCGATAATTGTAAAGCTTTTTCCATCCTCTAACGAAAATTTACATACAGTATATCCAGTATCAGGACTATAAAAAACAACAGATTCGATTGTTCCGGTTAGATATTCCCTTTCAGCCAGATTTTTCACTTTGAAATTATATTATGCAATAAATCCCCTCCGGTCAATAAAAATTGCAAGGGAAAGCCGTAAAATGTTAAGAGAAAAACAGAGAATAGAAAAATTAAAACGTAATGAGACAATGAAACAATTTACAATTTGCATTTTACTTTATATTATATATATCGGCATTAATTAAAATAATGAAATTCTTAAAAGTCCTAATTAATTCTCTAATAAGCGGCATTTTTTTTGGCTTCCTGATTGCTCTTCTGGTTCTTGATCTTAATATCAACCTTACTTTTAATCTCTCCTTCTTTATCCAGCTTGCCTTTTTTATTGCAATGGTTTACGGCCTGCTTATCACTTTTTTGTCAATACTCATCTTTTTCTTCATTCAATACTTCTCCAGTAAAAAAATTAATATCGCCATAGTATCACCTGCCTTTCTCATTATTAGCTTCACTATACTGACCCTGCTATTCCTTGTTATCTTTCGGGGAAATTATCATCTCTTTTTTTCCTTTTTCATTCCAGAAACAATTAATCTGCTTAAAACCCAGTTTGTCACCCTAATTTTCTTGTCTGTCCTGGGAATTTTAGCAGGCGTAGGATATTTCAAATACAAAAGAAAATTGCTATTTGCTCTGCTTTATTTTTGCCTTTTCGCAGCAGCTATAACATATGCAGTTATCCAAAGAGCAAACTTTCCCTTACCTAAAACATTAGATATAATCGCAAATCTTGAAACTAAAGAAATTGACAAAAAAGTCACCATAATCGGGATGGAAGGATTAAGCTTAGATTTTATCATCCCCCTGACTTCGGAAGAAAAACTTCCAAATTTTTCCTGGCTTATGGAAGAAGGAAGTTGGGGAAAACTAAAAAGTATAACGCCTAATGAACCTTTGATCCTCAACAGTTCATTTAATACCGGAAAACTTCCCGCCAAACACAGAAAGTTGTCTTGGAACGAATATACTCTATTAGATCTCAAACAACGAATCCAGGTAACCCCGAGATATATTTTCTTCCGGCAATTGACCAGGACCGGTCTGCTCAAATCATCAGATATCACACCACAGTCATTCTCCAAAAGCATTTGGGATATATTCGATGCCAAAAAAACACCCTCTCTCCGGATAGACAGGCCGTATCAACAATTGCATATAAAAACCACAGTAGAAGCTGAATCCAAATTCAATCATTTTTATAAAGACCTCCGTTTTGAAACCCATGATATTTTCAAACTAGCTAAAAAGGCCTTCTGTCTGGATGTTCAATATGAAACAGAAGCTATGTTACTAAAGGAGCAAAAACAACCACGCCTTTTCTATTTTCTGCTTCCAGGCCTAAATATTGCAGAGACATATTTCTATAAATATGCTTTCCCGGAACTTTTCGGCGAAGTAAACCAGGAAGATATAAATAAATTCAGATCTGTCATCGAAAGATATTACCAGTATTATGATGAGATCATCGGAAGATGCCTTGCCACTAAAAAAGACGATGAACTCCTTATTATATTTTCTCCTTATGGAACCGAAGCTCTCCCCCTCTGGAAAAGATATCTAGAGTGGATATTAGGAAATTCCGAAGTATCAGCCTATCATGAAAATGCTCCCGACGGTGTCGTTTTTTTTATCGGCAAAGACATCACCAAGGGAAAATATATCGAAGATATGAAACTTATTGATATCGCTCCAACACTACTTCACTACTTGGGCTTACCAGTAGGAAAAGATATCGATGGGATTGTTAACAGTTCAATTTTTGCCGAAGAATTTAAGAATGAACCGATCCTATACATTTCTTCCTATGAGGAACACGAGATAAAATTGCCAAAGTGAGGTGTTTCTTCTAATGAATCACCTGCAGCATACGTTTCCAGCGAGCTTCTGGAATGAAGCGAACAAGTTTAGCTAATCGGTCACGAATGCTGGTTTTTAGGTAGGCATTTTTTTTAGCTGCATAAGAAAAATATATTACCCAGGGCCTTCCTTTTATATAATTTAGAGGGAGGAATTCCCAATAACGGCTGTCTAAACTATCATCCCGGTTATCTCCCATAACAAAACAATGCCCGGAAGGGACCACAACCGGCCCAAAATTATCACGGATGTAATCGTCATTACGATAATAACCATTTTTTTTATATATCTGGATGTCATTATGCATTTTAAAATCCTCAATAATTGGATTGTCATTTATCCAGACTTGCTTCTCCTTAATCTCTACCTTGTCCCCCTCAAGTGCTATCACACGTTTGACAAAATCCTTTGTCAGGTCCTTGGGGTATTTAAACACAACTATATCATTTTTTGTAACTTTATTGGTAGGAAGAATATTCCTTTCCAAAGGGAAGGGCGAATGGCTGTATGCAAACTTATTAACTAAGAGGAAAT
>JAUWTR010000112.1 GCA_030614645.1 Candidatus Aminicenantota bacterium | reverse complement strand
GTTCAGATGCTTTAGTATTTTAGTCTGGATGGAGATATGAAAAAGCTGCTTATTTTAATCATTGCTGTTTTTGCCCTTATCCAGGTACCTTCAGCCCTAGAATATGAGCTCCTGCAGATAAAGGCTTCCCTAAGCCCAAGAAGGCTTTCTCGAGGCCAGGAGGGAGAGATAGTTCTTAAGTTTACTATTGCAGAAGGTATAGTTATTAATTCCCTGCCGAATTTTATTATTGAATTAGACCCTTCAGAAGAACTTGTTTTTCCGAAAGATTTTTTTTCAGCTTCGGATCTTGAAATTAAGGTCATTGAAGTAAATGGAAAGGAGTTCCTTGACTTGACTGAACTAGTGAATATTCCTTTTACAGTTAAATTGAGTGCTAAGCGCGGGAATCATACAGTCACAGGGAAGGTTAAGTATTTTGCCTTTTCAAAGGAAGAAGGTTGGTGTTTGAAGGATAAAACTACATTTTCCGCTTCATTTTACACCAGCAATAGAATTGTCCAAAAAAAGCGTTGAGGCATAGTCCCGCAGGTTAAAGCCATTCCTGCTCTATATACCAGTCAAGTGTTTCCTGTAAGGCAGCCTGGAGAGAATAATCAGGCTGAAAATCAAGTTTTTCTGTGGCTTTAACAGTATCTGTAATCCAGGCTTCCTGCTTCATTTCTATTAATTTGTGCCGATTTATAATTGTGGGCTTATTTATTAGTTTCCCTGTTAACTCTAATAGGAGGGCGGTAAGATATATCATAGGCAGGGGGATTTTGATTCTGGTCAATTTTTTCCCTAAGAGCTGAGCGGCTGTGCGGCCGAACTCGTCCCAACTGTAAGGCTTGGGGTCTGCAATGTGGAATATTTCTCCGCTTTTTAGGTCTTTATCAAGGCAAAGCTTAAGAGATTTGACCAGGTCTTTTACATAACAGACACTCATCCTACTTTCTAGGGAGCCGAAGGAGGGAAGAATGCCTTTGTTTATCAGTTTGAAATATGAAATAAAATCCCGGTCACGCGGTCCGAATACAGGTCCTACTCTTATTATGGTTATAGGGAATTTATCCTTATATTTTAATGCTTCGACCTCTCCCTGCTGTTTGCTTTCACCATAGGGGGTAACAGGACAGGGAATGCTGGCTTCATTGACCTGATTTCCCTGACAGCTGGGGCCAACTGCAGCCAAGCTGCTCAGATAAACGACTTTTTTGGGGGAGAGCTTTTGGGAAAGGAGTGCCTGAAAAAGGCTTGCTGTCCCTTCCTGATTTGCTGTATAATAATCAACCGCTTTGCTGGCTTTGGTAAATCCGGCATTATGAAAAACATAATCTATATCAGCTGGAAGAGATGGAATATTAAGGAGATCTCCTTTCAAAGGATGGATGTGTAGTCCTTTTAGCCATTTTAAGTTATTAAGGTCACGAATCAGAGCATATATTTTGATATTATGTTTTAATAAGGAATCAATAAGATGACTTCCGATAAAGCCTGTTCCGCCGGTTACGAATGCTTTCATAGGTCGAATTGTAATCAAATTGTTTTATCGCGTCAATTATTTCAAGCATAGATTATTCGGAAAAAATGCCGATATAGATGATAACTCTTGAAAAAAAAGTGAAATAACATAGAATATTCCCTAATAAGGAGGATACTGTGACAATTTTTGATAAATGCTATAAATTCACAAGAGCTGAGGAAGCACAGGAACAGGGAGTGTATCCCTATTTTACTCCCATTCAAGAAGTTAATGGTAATAAAGTTAAAGTCAATGGCAAAGAGATGATCATGGTCGGCTCCAACAATTACCTTGGATTGCTCGATCATCCCAAAGTCATGCAAGCTGCAAAGGATGCTATTGATATGTATGGAGTGGCAACCTGTGGGTCAAGGTTTCTTAATGGAACTCTGGATATTCATGTTGAGCTGGAAGAAAGATTGGCTAAATTTATGAAAACTGAAGAGGCTTTAACATTCAGTACTGGTTTCCAAACCAACCAAGGGATCATATCTACAATTGTTGGCAGGGGGGATGCTGTAATAACCGACCGTATGGACCATGCCAGTATTATTGATGCCTGCCGTCTTTCCTATGGAGAGGTTTATAAATATAAACATAATAACATGGAAGATCTGGAAAGGATTCTGTCTTCTTTGGACGATAAAGTCAATAAAATCATTGTAGTCGATGGTGTGTTCAGTATGGAAGGCGACCTCACTGATCTGCCGGGAGTAGTAAAGCTGGCAAAGAAATACAAAGCTCAGCTTATGGTCGATGATGCCCATGGTGTTGGAGTAATGGGAGAAAACGGGAGAGGGACAGCCGAGCATTTTGGAGTTGAAGAGGATGTTGATCTAGTCATGGGGACTTTCAGTAAATCCTTTGCATCCCTAGGAGGTTTTGTTGCCGGGGAGAAGAAAGTAATCTCTTATATAAAACATCACGCTCGGGCTTTGATCTTTAGTGCCAGTATCACTCCGGCTTCTGTCGCCACTGTTCTGGCTACACTTGATATCTTTGAAAAAGAACCTGAGCGAAGAAAAAGACTTTGGGAGATAACCGCTAAAATGCGAAATGGTTTCCAGGTTATGGGGTATGATACTGGGCCGACTGAGAGTCCGGTTATTCCTGTTATCATTGGAGATGACGAGAGGGCATTTATGTTATGGAAGATGTTAAGGGAGCTTGGGATTTTTACAAATCCCGTTGTATATCCAGCAGTTCCTCATGGTCAGGCGCTTATAAGAACAAGCTATTCAGCCTCTCATTCTGATGAAGAACTTGATGCTGTACTTGCCGGTTTTGAAAAATGCGGGAAAATGTTGGGGGTATTAAAGTAAATGGAACAATTCGCAGTAATTTAAGTTATATAAAGTACTATGGAGTGGAGAATTAGAATGATATTTCAAATAAGAAAGATAATAGTGGCTTTTTTTTTAGTGATCAGCTGTTTTAGTCATTTGTCGGCAGTACAGAGCATTCTTCCAGTCGAACAAATCAAAGCAGGCATGACTGGCAAGGGAAAGACTGTTTTTAAAGGCACAAAAATCGAAGAATTTGATGTAGAAATATTAGGTGTATTACGAAATGACCCCAGTCATGGGCCAAAAAAAAGTATGATTCTGGCAAAACTGTCAGGCGGCGACCTGGAAAAAACCGGTGTTTCTGAGGGAATGAGCGGCAGTCCGGTTTATATTAAGGGAAAATTGATCGGAGCTATAGCTTATGGTTTCCCCAATTCAAAAGAAGCCATAGCCGGAATAACACCTATTGAGGAAATGCTGGCGATAGAAAAATCGAAAGCTCCCCAGTCTTTTTACTCCAGCTCCTTCCCTGTACGAAAATACATGAGTATGGAGGAGTTGTTAAATATTCATAAGGACGTTTTTCTCTCTTTTGGGGTGGATTATTATGAGGGAAGAGCTTTTGTACCTTTAAGGATCCCGCTTGTCTTTAATGGGTTTTCATCTCTTGCTTTTGAAAAGTCAAAGCCTAGCTTTTCCAGGCTGGGTTTCAGCCCTGTATTGGGTGTATCTATAGAGCATTCGCAAGACCGGATCGATATACCCGACCTTTCCTTGAAGGCAGGAGATCCAGTAGGAGTACAGCTTATCACCGGAGATATTAATCTTTCTGCTACCGGAACTGTTACATATGTAGATGGTAATAAAGTATTTGCTTTCGGCCACCCCATGTATAATTTAGGTTCTGTTGAATACGCAATGGCTAAGGCCAGGGTTATTACGGTTATTCCAAGGGTGACTACTTCCTTTAAAATTACGGCTACTGATTCTGTGGTAGGCCGTTTTGTGCAGGACCGCTCAACCGGAGTGTTGGGAGAGCTGGGGAAATTACCCCGGCTGATTCCGGTCAATATCAGTCTTCAAAATACCGGTGAAGAAAAACAGAATTTTAAGGTCAAGATCATTGATGACAAGATCTTGACCCCCTTTTTATTAAATACTACTATTTCAAGCATTATGCTGTCTGAGGAACGGTCAATCGGAGATCTTTCTCTTGCTTTGAAAGGAAATATTTTTCTTCAGGATGGAACTAGTATCCAGCTTGAAGATCTTTTTTCCGGAAATTTTGATACTTCGGTCGCGAATATGACAAACATGGTCACTGCTGTGACCTTCTTTTTGTCCAACAATGAGTTTAAAGATCTCGGGATCTTCCGGATTGATTTAGATTTTCAGGTGACTGAGGATATTAGAATATCTCACCTCGAGAAAGTCTGGCTGGATAAATATGATGTATCTCCGGGAGAGATCATTCGTGTTAAGGTCTTTACCCGGGGCTTTAGAGGAGAACGGGTTGTGCAGGATGGCGCCATTCCAGCGCCGAATCTCCCGTCTGGTTCAGAGTTCTATCTGGTGGTCGCAGATACTCAATCTCTACAGCAGATTGAAAGGCTTCAATACCGTAGCCAGGCTTTTGTTCCCCGCAGTTTAGATCAATTGATAAGGATTTTGAATAACCAGAGGAAAAACAACCGGATCTATTTTAAAGTGCTGGCAGAGAAACCGGGTTTGTTTTTAAAAGGGGAGGAAATGCCAAATCTGCCCCCTTCAATGAAATCTATGTTTTCTTCTCCCCGGGTAGCAACTTCAGCTCCTACCGAGCTTACTCAGTCAACACTTGTAAATTATCAACTGCCGGTGCCTTTTGTATTCCAAGGAATGGCTGTTATCCCGGTCAGGATAAAATAGCCTGTTTGAGAGATTTTAAGGAGATAAAGTAATGAAAAAAGTTGCATCCCTGCTTATTGCTGTTGTGTTCTTAATAATAAATATAGCTCATGGTGTTTCTGCCCAAAAATGGGAGCTGCGTAGACTGGAACAATTCCTTAAAGGGGATTTTAAAAGTATATCTGTTTCATTTGAGGGAGTGCTTTCTTTGGCTCCCAAGGAAAAAAAATTAGAAAGCCCTTCAGAGGAATTCTTCCTTTCTTTGCTTTTAGCGCCGGATGAAACAGCGTTTCTGGGAACAGGCCATGCTGGAAAGATATACAAGGTCTCAAAGAGCGGAGATATAGAGCTTTATTTTCAAGTTCCGGAAATGGATATATATTGCCTTATCCGCGATGCTCAGGGTAATATATTTGCCGGAACCTCCCCGAACGGAAAGATATATAAGATTACCGAAAAAGGAAAAGGGGAGGTCTTTTTTAATCCCAAGGAAAAGTATATCTGGGATTTAATGTTTACAGGAGAGGGCACTCTTTTGGCTGCTGTTGGGGAGACAGGAGGAATTTATGAGATCACTAGTCAGGGGCAGGGAGTAAAGTTCCTTGAAGTAAAGGAGAACCATATTCTTTGTATGAAGAGAGCAGCAAATGGTGACCTGATAGCTGGGAGTGGAGGAAAGGGCCGGCTGTACCGCTTATCTGCTAACAAGAAAGTGTCGATTCAGTATGAATCTTCCTATGAAGAAATAAGAAATATAGCCCTGGATGAAAAGGGCAACATATATGTTGCGGCCGGAGGGACTGTTATAAAACCTAAACTGACGGAATCTTCCGAAAGTGCTGTAAAAAGCACTGCTGATGTGACTGTTACAGCAAATTCAAACGGAACATTAGTTTCAAGTTCAGCAGCTTCAGGAAAAAAGCAGCCAGGTGCCCTATTAAGGGTAAATTCAGAGGGAATTGCTAAAAAACTATGGAGTTCGAAAGAGGACTTTGTCTATTCACTTGTCTGGAATAAAGATAAACAAAATGTTATTTTTGGAACAGGAAATAGGGGAAGAGTATTTTCTATCGATAAAAATGATAAGCCGTCACTTCTTGTCCAAAAAGATTCCGAACAGATATATTATCTTTTTCTCCGTGGTTCAAAGATCTACATGTTGACCAATAACTCTGCCGGCCTGTTTATTTTATATGAGGAACAGTCTTACAGTGGAGAATACATAAGCAGAGTTTTTGATGCAAATATCCTTTCATCCTGGGGGAGAGTTGCATGGGAACCGGAAGTTCCAACCGGGACGATCCTGCGTGTGCAGACACGGAGTGGAAATTCTGATGAGCCCAGTCAGACTTGGAGCGACTGGTCGCCGCTGTATAAGAAAGCTTCCGGAGAGCAGATTTTAAATCCAGCCGCCCGGTATCTTCAATTTAAAATCATCTTTAAAACAGACTCCGGTAAGGTCTCTCCTAAATTAAAAAAGATCATGTTTTTTTATCAGCAGACCAATATTGCT
>JAUWTR010000150.1 GCA_030614645.1 Candidatus Aminicenantota bacterium | reverse complement strand
TCCAATTGGCGGCTGTCTGTGGGGGAGGGTGTATATACTCTGGATGTAAAGCCTTGCTTCTTTAATTTTCCCGAATGGTCCTCAGCTCCCTGCTTGTTTTTGTAGGCACCGACCTGAATATAGAAAAGATTTTTTTCAACAACTTGGGAAGATGGGGGGGAAGGGGGCTTTTCTTTTTCCTCTTTAATTTTTTCATGAGAAGCGATCTCTTCGCTTATTACATCTTTCGGCTTTTCTAATTGGACAGGTTTATCTTCAATGACTCTTTCGATTTGATCAGTCGATCCAAAGCTGGTGCTTTCTGCTATAAAGGTTTGTTTTTTCCCAACAGATACTCCCAGGAGGAAAATGATAATGCCAAGGACAATTATAGTAAGAAAGATAAATACAAGTAAAGAGCTGGAGATTTGAAGTTCTCTATAATCTTTGTTTTTCATTGTATAATGATCAATCGGATTTTTTCTTTTCCATAAAGGCCGTAATCAGGTCTAAAGGAAGAGGAAAGATGATAGTGGAATTTTTTTCAGCTGATATTTCAGTAAGGGTTCCCAGGAATCTGAGTTGTAATGCTTGAGGATTTGTGGATATTATGTCTGCAGCTTTGGTGAGTTTCCCTGCGGCCTGATATTCCCCCTCAGCATGGATAACTTTTGCCCTGCGGTCTCTTTCTGCTTCAGCCTGTCTGGCAATGGCTCTGACCATATTGTCTGGAAGGTCGACATGTTTTGTTTCCACTAGCTGGACTTTTATTCCCCAGGGATCAGTGTGTTTATCTAAGATCTCTTGGAGTTGCGAGTTTAATTTTTCTCTTTCTGAAAGCAGCTCGTCCAACTCGACTTCACCTAATACGGCGCGAAGAGTAGTCTGGGCTAACTGGGAAGTCGCGAACAAGTAGTCCTGGACTTCAATTATTGCTTTTTTTGGCTCAAGCACCCGGAAATATACAACTGCATTAACTTTAACGGAGACATTGTCTTTGGTAATGACATCCTGAGAAGGAATGTCCATGGCTACGATCCTTAGACTTACCCGGACCATACGATCGATTGGGGCAAAAACTAAAATGAGACCTGGGCCCTTCGCCTTTGAAAGAACACGGCCCAGGCGAAAAATAACTCCTCTCTCATATTCTTTTAAGATCTTTATTGAATTTAAGAGATATAGGACCACCAATGTGATGACGATTATTGGAAGTGTTAACATTTTATCCTCCTCAAACAGAATTTAAGATTTTACTTTTGTTACTTTTATCTTTAAGTTTTGTTTTACTTCAATTACTTTGACATACGTCCCTTTGGGTATTTTTTCTGCTGCTTCTGCTTTCCACAGCTCACCATGAACAAAGACTTTGCCTTCAGGATTTAAAATTGTTTGGGTTATTCCAGTTTCTCCTATTAAACCTTCATGTCCGGTTTGAGTTTTTTGGAGCTGGGCCCGGATGGCTATAGTAATTAAGAAGATAAAAACAAGAGAAAGTCCGATCACAACTGGAATAATAAACTTAAGGCTTGGTTTCAGTTCTGGGATCGGGGCGTTGATAAGCATTATTGAACCGATTAGCATAGATGCAATTCCTCCTAAAGATAGAATACCATAACTTTGGATTTTAATTTCTAAAATAAATAATCCGATCGCCAATAAGATCAGGATTAAACCGACATAATTTATTGGCAGTATTTGAAAGGAAAATATTGCCAGGAGGATGGATATTCCACCCAGCACTCCTGGTAAAATTGCTCCTGGGTTTGAGAATTCAAAATAGAGGCCCAAAAGCCCCAGCATAAGGAGTATATAAGCTAAATTCGGGTTTGAAATAGTTAAAAGAAATTTTTGCCTGGCAGACATGGGAAAATCGATGATCTGCTTGTTTTGTAGATTTAAAGTTTCCTGGCTTTCGTCGAATCGTTGGATGGTTTTTCCATCAAGGTAATTGATGATTTCCTCTTCGTTTTTAGCTATTAGATCAATCAGGCCTCCCTCCAGGGCCTCTTTTTCAGTATAAGATAGACTTTTACGCACTGCATCCTCGGCCATTTTTATATTGCGGCCCCGTTTTTCTGCCAAACTTTTTATATATGAGGCGGCGTCATTTGTGATTTTGTCTGTCATAGTCTCATCCATAGATTGGCCGGTTATTGAAACTCCTACAGGATGAGCAGCCCCTGTGTTGGTTCCAGGAGCCATAATGAAAAAATCACATGCAATGCCAATGAAGAATCCGGCTGAGGCAGAACGTGCTCCGCTGGGGCTGACATAAGCTACTACCGGTGTTTTGGAACTCAGGATTTTTTCTATGATTTCCCGCATAGATGTGTCCAGGCCGCCTGGAGTGTTCAGAGATATTATAAGCAGCTCGGCATTTTCAGTCTCTGCCCGGTCTATAGCGTTGCAAATATACTCTGAAGTGATAGGGTGAATGGGAGCAGCGACTGTAATTTTAATAATCGAGGAAAAACTAAGAGATGTTAAAGATAAGCATATAAGGATTATAAGAATATTTTTTTTCACTATATACCAATTATAGAAAGGTATTATCAGCAAGTCAATAATTTATCTTGACTTTTTATTGTTAAATAGTCAATTATGTATGTGCAGCCAAATTCTGGAGGAAGGATTAATGATCAAGAATGATATTGCCCTTGAAATAGAGAAATATTCAGATTTCAACAGGGCAAAATCTTTATTGATTGTTGATGCCATCCTGAATAACCTGAAAAAATCACTGGACAATAATGAAAAGATCGAGATAAGAGGATTTGCTAGTTTTCGAGTTGTTCCCAAAAAAAGTGGTTACGGAAGGGATATTCGCAAGAAGAAACAGATAAAGATTAAAAAAGGCAGAAGGATTAAATTCCGTTCTGGCCAAGATCTAAAGAATATATAAAAGCCGAAATCTTCAAGGCTGCTTTATCCGTCCTCTCAAATTCATCTTGAAAGTCGATGCTTTCCCTATCTATCTCGGTTTTGGAGATGCTTCCCTTTTTCTATTTTCAGGGCATCCTCCAAAATTTTTATTACTTTTCAATTAAACATAAGCTTTTAAGTAATTTTTAGTAACTAATAAGAGGAAAGCCATTTTTTGCCAAAAGAGCGGTAAAAAGAATCAGGTTAACTTGCCTGGATTATTCACGAGTCGAGGTTGCTGCAGATGCAAGGCACAGGGTATGAAGCTGTGGTCCTTCACCGCGAATGCCCTGTAACGAAGCAGGTGCTGTGAGATCGGCTCGCTCTGAGAGTAAAAAAATGGCGATTAAAATTAAAAATAAAAACAAGAAAAAAGTTACAATAATCATTCTTAAAAAAATCTTGCATATTAGTGAAAAGAAAATAATAATAAAAACATCGCCATTTTTTTATGAATAGGTCAGGTTAATTGTCTATTGACAATAATCATTGTAAAATATTGAGCTAAAAGGATATTACATATATATCGGCATTTCTTATGAATAGTCCAGGTCAAGTAATATGGAAAATAGTGATTTAAAGAAGGTTGTTAAAACTGCGGTGGTCCTTGCATCATCAATGCTGGCTGTATTGTTTATTTATCTGGCAGCTGTAGAGATAATAAGAGCCCATATGGCCCCTTTCTCTGGATTGGTAGAGATAAAAAATACTATGTTTTTAAGATACGTTTTTTATGGGATTGCTGTTTTTCAGGTGATCCTTATCAGGGTATTGAGAGGATTTCTTTTAAGGAAAACATTTTCTTCTGAAAAAACAAACCTGGCTGACGATCTTTTTAAAACTTCCATATTGATTCTTGCCTTATCTGAGATTCCGGCAATACTAGGTCTTGTCCTCTTTCTTTTAGCCGGATTAAACCGGGATTTTTACATTTTGCTTTTTGTCTCATTGTTTCTTATGTTCATGTATTTTCCCAGATATAACAATTGGAAAACATGGATAAACGAGAAAGATCCTTTGAAATGTTCTATATGCAGGCTTTAAAGTGGATAGTATGGCGAGGGGAAATAAAGCGGGTTCCCGGCTATATATTTGGCTTTTCTTCTTAAGTCTGGTCTTTTATGTTCTGGCCAGGATAGCTCCTCTGAAAGATGTAAATGCTTTGACAAAGGATATGGTTGCTGCTTCCCGCCTGATGGCTCAGGCATCAGAAGCAGTATCAGACTGCCGCAGACAAAACGGTTCCGGCTTGGATTACAAGAGTGATCCTAATCTGACCGGCCTTATCGGACGAGAATATTCGGAAATAACGACCTCGCTCGGACAGCTGGAGGCTAAACGTACGGCCACAAATCCTAATTTTGCCGGATTAGTTGTGATGTTGCTTAAAAAAGCAGGAGTAAAAAGGAGAGATACGATCGCAGTAGGAGCTTCCAGCTCTTTTCCGGCGCTTATAATCGCTGTGCTTTCAGCAGCTGAGGCGATGGAATTGAATCCTCTGCTAATTTGTTCTCTGGGGGCTTCTCAGTGGGGAGCGAATGACTCGCATTTTCACTGGCTTAAAATTCAGAACTGTTTGGATGCCAAGGGAATATTCGAAGTAAAACCTGTCGCTCTTTCTCTGGGTGGAGACCGGGATACAGGCGACGACATGCTGCCTGAAGGGCGCTCTATTTTGTTAGAAGCTGTAAAAGAGAGCGGCCTGCTTTTTATTGAAGAGCCGGATCTGAAAACAAATGTAGAAAAGAAGATGCAGATTTATGCTAAAGCTGCAGCCGAAGCTGAGATCCGGGTATTTATTAATATCGGAGGAAGTGAATCAAACATGGGTACGGATGAGGAGATCCTTAAAGTGAAGCCCGGGATTACGGATATTCATAATTTTCCGCCTCCCGAGAAAAGAGGTTTAATCTTTGCCATGGCTTACCGCGGTATCCCTGTTATTCACCTGCTTTTTATGCGTGGGCTGGCTGAAGAATATGGGTTACCCTGGGATCCGGTGCCTCTGCCCCAGCCTGGAGAAGGGGAGCTTTATCAACATATCCGGGAAAACAGTAAATGGTTTTTCTTTCTGGGTATAGCATACTTATTGTCGATCATTTGTGTCTTGATTTTTAGGAGGAAATGGAAATATGGCTAAGATAAAAGTCAGTGTGGAAAAAATAGATGGCTATTGTAACCTTCCCATGCAGGTGGGGGATTATTTTATTGTAGAGGGATCAAAACTTTTTGTTCCGGATGGGAAGTATATCTGTATCTGGGCGCTGCAGAGTATGATGCCTATATTCCCGGTTCTGGCTGAAAGGGATAAACTGGAAGATGGGCACTGGATTAAAAGTGTTGATACTTTTTCCTGTCCCGACCCTAAAGGCCTGGTGCAGTTCCACCTGGAAGTAATTGAATGATTCATGTAGATATCAGTAAATGCACTGGATGCCGGCGCTGCGAGGTCGCCTGTGCTTTTTTTCATACAGGGAGAGTCAACAACCATATGTCCCGGATCAAGGTCCTCCAGTTGTATGAAGAAGGTATTGATGGGCCGGTCGTGTGTG
>JAUWTR010000362.1 GCA_030614645.1 Candidatus Aminicenantota bacterium | reverse complement strand
TAATAAACAGGGGATTATAACCGTTAAACCAGACCTGCACAAAAAGATTATTACCCGCAAGCAGAGAGCTATTCAAAACTTGGAGTGGAAACTTATAGTAGAGCCCCTTGTAAGAAAAGACGTTAAAGGAAAAGCTACTTCTTTGTTTTTCCTCACAGATGATCCGGAATGCAAAAACGATGTCTCTGAAATATTTCCTCAAATTTATGACGAGTTATTAATGAAAATTCAAGACCATTATAAAGATGAGATAATAAAATGAAAGATTTGAAACTGTTATTCATACCCCTCCCACAATTTCCCCCAATTTGTCTGGGAAAACTGCTTGATCTTTTTGCGCCCAACTGTTGGATACCAGAGCAGGTCATGATATACATTGCTGGCAAAAGGAGCCCAGCAAATCAGGGGTGAATGCAGGAGGATTTTCTCAAATGGCCTGAGAAAGCCTTTACGTATCATCTGGTCGCCCCATATTACAAAACTCTTTTTGCTTTTAAATCCAAAGTTTATCTCTGCAATATCTTCTCCGGTCACTTCAATCTCTACAGGGTCACCGATCCCAAGACCTCTTTCATGACACATCCTGATATAAGGAATATCCATGGGGTTAAATCCCATGAGTTTAGCAGCGATAGAATCAATAGCCACAGAGTCTCCACTTGCCAGGATCAGATTCTTTATCTTAGGCTCCATTGTCCGGGGGCCGGCGCCGTCACCACAGACTGTGCCATCCATAACAGAGAAAATTCCCGGATGAAGCTCTTTCTGCATTATAAGTAGATCTACCAGGACTTCATGCATGTATTTATGGGCATAATGACGCACTTCTTTCAGCAGCCCTCCAAAGGAATTCTTTATAGACCCTGTAGTAGTGGAATGCCCATGGGTCTTTACAGTCGGCAGGTGGATAACATTTTTACCAATATACATCTTAGGGATCTCAATACCCTCAGGAAAAACCTGGTTTAGTCTTAATAAGGGCTCTTTAAAATCATACTTTACCCACTCCACTTCTGTAAGTGGATAAAACTGCAGCCCGTATTTTTCCAGGATAGGAGACCATTTGTTATTTTTCGCTCCTTTGAGCGGATTAGTGACAACTGTTTTATTCTCGACCGGGTATAGAGAATCTTCAGGATAACCAGCTTGTATAAGTGTCTTGACGAGCCCTTCAACCTGCCACGGTTGACTGGAACAGGCAGGAAAATATTTGGTCCAGGAAAGGTTAAGCTTGATTAGAGTTTCGCTTCCTGCGGATATGAATTTTTCCAACTCGGCCAGGTGGATTAATTTTTTATAGTCTTCCAGGATTGTCTCTGGAGAAGTTTTCAAAACAACGACTTTTGATTTTTCCATTCCTTTATCCCCTAAGATAGATAATAAAAAATGCGCTTATTATCCAGAATAAAATTGTCGCAAGCAGGGGTTTATCTTTTAGAATCAAGGTTTCCGGGGTGCCGCCCTCAAACTTATGATGGATAAGGTATAAGTAACGGAAAATTCCATACAGGACGAAAGGTACGGTATAAATGAGTTCATGGGTCCCGAATTTTGCCACAGTTTCCTCTGAAATCGTATAAAGACAGTAGGCAATTACCGTTGAAGCTGTTACTACAGAGATCATCTGGTCCAGAAGGGAGGAGGAATAATCAGCCAGAACCGTTCTGTGCTCACCAGCATCGCCCTTAAGAAGAAACAGCTCATGTCTTCTTTTACTGAGCGCTAAAAAAAGCGCCAGAAGTAAAGTGCAGATCAACAGCCATGGTGATATATCCACTTTAATTGCCATAGCTCCTGCGGCTACCCGGATGACAAATCCAATTGAAATAACAAATACATCCAGGATCACTATATGTTTTAACCAGAACGAATAAGCTATTT
This sequence comes from Candidatus Aminicenantota bacterium, assembly GCA_030614645.1. Taxonomy (GTDB): domain Bacteria; phylum Acidobacteriota; class Aminicenantia; order Aminicenantales; family Aminicenantaceae; genus JAUVXM01. The sequence goes on along the minus strand of JAUWTR010000362.1, from coordinate 898 downwards.
GCAGAATAAAAAACAGGAGTACGATCCAGATAAAATTTAAATTTAAAGTCAAGGCTAGAAGAATACCGAGAGTGCTGAATATGATAAATCCCGTCACAGCCTGCGCTCGAGTAATTCGCTCGGCTGCCAGGGGCCTTTTGGACTTTAAAGGATGAAGGCGGTCTTTTTTGAGGTCTATTATATCATTGAAAATGTATAAAGAGCCTGACAGGGCACAAAAAACAAAAAAAGCTATGCTGGCTTTAAAAAGCAGGGGAATAGTAAAGGCTTCTTGTGAAAAGATAATTGCAGCAAAAATAAATAAGTTCTTAGTCCACTGCTGAGGGCGGAGGGATTTTATGATTTCAAAAAACACCATTTTAATCATTCCTGGGATAATGAGCTTCAACTGTCGATTTTATCCCGCCCCTCGAGCTGAACTCGCCAGTTACGGTTGCCTTTTTGGGTCTGCAGGCAGCAACAATATCATCCAAAATCCTGTTTACCGCATTTTCATAAAATATTCCCAGATCTCTGTAGGCGAGAATATACATTTTTAAGGATTTAAGCTCAAGGCATGAATCAGCGGGCACATACCGGATTGTAATTACCCCGAAATCAGGGAGACCCGTTATGGGACATACAGAAGTAAACTCTGGAATCTCGATTTTTATCTCATAATCCGAAAAATGATTTGAAAAAATCTCAATTGCAGGAAGTTTCACATCCAATCCGGCTGAAGCGGCATCTTTATATTCACCCGCCATCTTTTTGCCTCCTTGCTTGCATTTATTGCAGTATATCCAAACTATATCATTATTACAAACCAAATCTCTAAGGGGTCAAGTCTTCATATTCCACATTTCCATATTCTAATTAATTTCATATTTATGAAGAAAATGTGGAATATGAAGACTTG
>JAUWTR010000290.1 GCA_030614645.1 Candidatus Aminicenantota bacterium | reverse complement strand
TCTGTGCGAAGAATGGATTTGTTTTTTCTATTTATGGCTTTTCTGCGCAGACTTCTTCGTGCTTGTCGGATTGCGGACTTATGTTGTGCCATTTGTTTCTCCTATTCTAAATAGAATGAGTATAATAGGATATATTGACTTTGTTGTCAACTGTACTTCGTGGGATTTCCCTCATTTTTTCTAAGCTTCTGAGCATTAAGCAAGAATCAGGGCAGTTGATACGAAAACACGCAGATTTTCCCTAGCGTGAAAAATCCGCAAAAAAAAATGACTTTCCACTTATTATTTAATATAAATTGTTGAAAAGCTTATGTTTAAATGAAAAGTAATAGAATTTTTATTTGATAACATATAAAATAAGGTGAAATGGAGCAGCGCAGTAAAAACCAAAAGTTATTAAGATCAGCCGCTGCTGTATCTATTGCTACACTTTTCAGCCGGATATTTGGTTATCTAAGGGATATGCTGCAGGCTTTTTACTTGGGGACTGGTAAAAGTGGAGACGCATTTACCATTGCCTTTCTGATTCCCAATCTATTGCGCAGGCTGACTGCTGAGGGGGCGATGACAGCAGCTTTTATTCCGGTTTTTAGCCAGATGAAAGAGGAAAAAACCCGTAAAAAGCTCTGGGATTTTGCAAATGCTTTTTTCTTTGATCTAACTCTTGTGATGACTGTGTTGACTATATTAGGAGTAGTTTTTTCTCCTCTTCTAGTCAGGCTGATAGCCCCTAATTTTGTCGATGTCCCCGGGAAAATCGAGCTGACTGTTTTGCTTACCAGGATTATGTTTCCCTATATTTTTCTTATCAGCCTGGCTGCTTTGATCATGGCGATTTTGAATACTTTCCATAAATTTTTTGTTCCTGCGTTCACACCTGTTCTCTTTAATCTTGCCATAATCTCTTTGGCCCTTTTTTTTGCAGGCAAAGCTGAGGAGCCGGCTTTTGTTTTTGCAGCTGGAGTGGTTTTAGGGGGTGTGTTCCAACTATCGTTCCAGATACCTTATGTCTGGCGGAAGGGAATGCGATTTAAACCTTTGCTGTCGTTTACCCATCCGGCAGTAAGGAAAGTTGCAAGGCTTATGATTCCGGGAATCTTTGGTGCTGGAATATATCAGATAAATATGGCTATAAGCAGAAAACTTGCCACTTCTCTGGTAGAAGGAAGCGCAGCATCTCTGTACTATGCTTCCCGGGTTCAGGAACTGACTTTAGGCCTTTTTTCAATCGCTCTTTCTATTGCTTTGCTTCCGACCCTTTCAGAGCTGGCTGTACAAAATGATATCCCCGGGATAAAGAAAATCCTTGCATTTTCCATGAAAATGGTCGTTTTTATTACTTTCCCAGCAATGATGGGATTGCTGATATTAAATCGCCCCATCGTTCAAGTCCTTTATCAAAGAGGCGTTTTTGATGCTGAGTCAACTTCTATGACCGCTTCCTGTCTGTTGTTTTTTGCGTTTGGGCTTCCTTTTATTTCCGGAGTAAGAATATTAGCTCCAGCTTTTTATTCTCTCAAAGATACAAGAACCCCTGTTGTAGCGGCCTTTTTTGTCACTGTTATTTATATTGTTTTGTCTGTGATTTTAATGGGACCGTTAAAAGTAGGGGGAATTGCCCTGGCCTTATCTCTGTCTTCTGTTGTTAATTTTGTTTTTCTTTATATTCTTTTGGAAAGAAAGATAGGCAAGATCAGAAAAAGGACATTTCTAATATCTGCAGCTAAGTCTGCCTTTTCAGCGGGAGTCATGGGTGCGGGTGCCTGGTTTTTTTTGGGAGCTTTTGATTTTTTTAAAGGAAGTTTCCTGGATCAACTTGCAATTCTGCTGGCTGCGATTATGATTGGGATTTTGATCTATTATATATTAAGTTTGGTCACTAATAAGGAGGATTTGTCGAGTTTCAAAGCGATTGTTTCTCGTAAAGGAATTTCAAAAGAGAAGGAGAACGGGTGAAGATCGTTTTGCAGCGCGTTAAAAATGCTTCAGTCAGAATTGACGGAAAAATAAAAAGTAAGATAAAAAAAGGCCTATGTCTTTTTGTAGGGATCGAAAAAAAAGATATAGAAAAAGATGCGGAGTATTTATCAAAAAAAATCGTAGAATTAAGGATCTTTCCTGATGAAGCAGGAAAAATGAATTTGTCTTTATCAAAGGTGGGGAGTTGTGTCCTGGTCATCTCTCAGTTTACTTTGGCTGGATCTGTCAGGAAAGGAAGAAGGCCGAGCTTTGAAAGAGCTGAAGAGCCAAAAAAAGCGGAAAAACTTTTTAATTATTTCACTGGGCTGCTTCAGATCCGGGGATTAAATGTAGAAACAGGAGAGTTTGGGGCTATGATGGAAGTAAGTCTTATCAATGACGGTCCAGTGACATTTATTCTTCAATCGAATATTTCTATTTGCTGATCTATTAGCCCGGAATATTCCCGAGTTCAGGTTAGCTGAATTTGAGGTTACTGACCTTTTCCATTGCTTTTTCTGCTGATACTTTTACAAAGTGGTTTTTGTCTTGGATCAGCCTGGCGAGAAGAGTGAGTGATTCTTCTCCTCCGATCTCCCCGAGTGTTTGGGCCGCTGTTATCCGGACATCTGCATTAGGCTCTTCAATTAATGCGCTAATATACTTAACAGAGTGCAGATCTTTTTTTATGCCAAGGAGTCTAAGACAGCTGCTTTTTACAAACCAGGGAGGAGTTGTTAATTTATTATAGATCAAATCAAGGTCTACACTTTCTCTCCGGCCGAGTTCAGAGATAATGAAATCACGGATATTTTCACAGGGATCTGCAATGGTTTCCAGTAAAACATAATTTGTCCAGTCATTAGTTATCCGGGCTAAGGCTTTAATGATCTTCAAACGCTTTTGTCTGTCCGAAGTGGCCATAATCTTCTTTAGGACTTTTTTGGATGGGTTTCTTTTAGCCATAGGCCAGTTAAACCATTTCTAATATATGGCCCATTTTTTCTTTTTTAGTTTTTAAATAAGCCCTGTTGTTTTTTGTGGGGGGGATTTCAATGGGCACTCTTTCAAGTATTTCCAGACCATAACCTGCCAGGCCGATATATTTTCTGGGATTGTTGGTAATCAGCCGCAGTTTATTGATTCCCAGGGATACTAAGACCTGGGCTCCAAGGCCATAGTCTCTGTGGTCAGGCTTAAAACCTAATTTTATATTTGCCTCTACAGTGTCAATGCCTTTATCCTGAAGAGCGTAAGCTTTGATCTTACTGGCCAGCCCTATTCCCCGTCCTTCATGATTGAGAATATATAGAATAACTCCTTTACCTTCTTTTTCTATCATTTTCATAGATTTTGAAAGGTGTTTCCCGCAGTCGCAGCGTTGTGAACCGAAAGTATCCCCGGTTAAACACTGGGAATGAGCCCGGACAAGATTTGGTTTATCTTTTTCAAGAGGGCCTTTGACCAGAGC
>JAUWTR010000376.1 GCA_030614645.1 Candidatus Aminicenantota bacterium | reverse complement strand
GGATGGTTTTAAAACCGAAACCAAAAGAAAAAAAGGAGGATATAAAAAAAATTACTTGCATCACATCATCATAGAAGCATGTCTGACCCACGGACGGGGGGAGTTGCGCAGACGCCGAGAAAAACGAAGAGGAATGGCGTTAAAAATCTGAAGCGAGCACAAGCTACACCTGAATTTCATACCTATCGACATTTTTTTATGAATACTTCAGGTTATTTGGGATGGCATAAATATAACCATCTGCAAACTGCCTCTATACTCTTCAACAAATCCAGTCACTGTGATCTCTCTTCCTTTTAGATTCTGGATATCCGAAAAATGATGTTTATCTCTACTATAAATGATTGCAGAAAAATCCTGTTCTAAAGCATTTAGATATATCAATTTCCCTCTTTGCTGAATATCTGCACAAAAAAACCTTACACTCATCAAATCTCCGATATGACTCTTGCATTTTTCAGGCACAATCACAGGATACGGCTGTTTTTTCCACAGGCCTGTTTCCTCTTTTCTTGCCTTACGGTAAGCTGCAACAAATCTCTGCCTGTAATCCTCTCTGAAAGGATACTTTAAAAAAACATATGCAAATCCCCGGCTTAGAATAAACTCATTACTAAACTTAGACTCATAAAAAACATAGGCAAGCAGGCGCCCATATTTGTCCCGTTTCTCCCAATCATATGATAGTTTTATTTTTTGTCCATGCAATATATAATAGGAGAATCTCTTTGCCATAAGAGCCATAAACCGCACCTTCTCCCGAGCGTCTGTAAGCTCAGGAGAATTAATCCCGATAAGCCTAACAACTTCTATGTTTCCCTTATCAAATCTTACCTTGATCGTATCCCCATCATATACAGCAGTTACAATCCCCTCCTCAGCCTGAGCAGAAAGAGAAACAGTCAGAGAAACCAGGAAAAAAAGAAAAAACAGGAAAAACAGTGTTTTTTTCTGCAATTCACTATTTACTGAATTTTATTAATTTTTTCACGGCCTCTACAATATGGGAAGCAGATATTCCGTATTTGTCCATTAATTCTTCTGGTTTCCCTGAACGCGGAAGATCTTTTACAGCCAAATGGATAAATTCCGCTTTCCCTCCCAAAGCAGACGCTACTGCACTTCCCAGGCCTCCTACTGAGTAATGGTCTTCCACCACTACTGCCTTTTTCCCGGCAGAATCAACCTGGTTTATAATATTATCTTTATCCAGCGGTTTAATCGAATAGGCATCTATGACACGGATAAAAATCCCTTCTGCTTTAAGTTCTTCATATGCCTTTAAAGCTTCAAATACTGTTATCCCAGCAGCAATTACAGTTGCTGTATCATTTTTACTATCTTTTAAAACTTTTGAGCCGCCAATAGGGAAGTTTTCTTTTTTATCATACAGTATCGGGGTTGCGGGTCGAGTAGTCCGGATATAAGCCATTCCATTATACCTGGCCATAGACTCAACACAGGCTTCAGCGGAATAGGCATCACACGGATAAAACACAGCACATCCCGGAATTGGGGTGAAAATAGCAAGGTCTTCCAGACCCATTTGGGAAGGACCATCAGCACCTATACTAATACCTGCATGAGAACCGGCTAGTTTAATATTTGAATTCGAATATGCCGCCATCCTTATCTGGTCATGTGCCCTGCCCAAAAATGCCGAAAACGTTGCCATAAAGGGAATAAATCCTTTAGCCGCCATCCCGATCCCCATTCCCACCATGTTCTGCTCGGCAATATAACACTGAAAAGACCTCTTTGGAAAAGCTTTAAAAAAATCCTCCGCATAGGTGGAGTTTTTTACATCTCCATCGATCGATACAACCCTTATATCGGCTTTGCCCAGGTTGACTAAAGCATTCCCATAGGCACGCCGCGTTGCAGTGTCTTTTGAATATATATTCTTTTTAAAATCAAATTCCTTTGAAAACCTGGGACTTTTAACTTTAGCCGGTTTACAAACAAATTGTTTTGCATCCAGATCCGGCATGGGGCCAAGCATATCCAAGGCTTTTTGCAGATCCTCTTGATTCAGCGGTTTACCATGCCAACCGTTTTTGTCTTCAAGGAAACTAACTCCCTTGCCTTTAATGGTTTTCGCCAGTAAAACAGTCGGTTTTTCTGATTTGCGTGCATTTGCAAAAGCCTGGAGTATATCCCCAACCTTATGCCCGTCGATTTTAATAACCTCCCATCCAAAAGCCATAAATTTTCTTTCATATGCATCAAGGTCAAAACCGTGCATAGTAGCTTCGGATTGGGCCAGGCGGTTTATATCAACTATGGCGCAAAGATTGTCCAGATTTAAATCAGAAGCAGTGTTGGCTGCTTCCCAGACCGAACCTTCAGCGCACTCTCCATCTCCCATGACAACATAAACTCTCCTGGGAGACTTCGCCAGCTTCATAGCAGCTGCCATTCCAACGCCTACGGAAAGCCCTTGCCCGAGAGAGCCTGTAGCCGCTTTAATCCATTTCATACGTGGAGTAGGATGACCCTCGAGCGGACTATTAATTTGTCGCAAGTTCATCAGATCTTCAACTGGAATTATCCCGGCTTCTGCATAAGCAGCCCAAAGGATAGGGGCAGCATGTCCTTTAGAAAGAACCAGTTCGTCATTAGCCCAGTCAAAAGGATTGTTGATGTTATACTGCATCTCATCAAAG
>JAUWTR010000327.1 GCA_030614645.1 Candidatus Aminicenantota bacterium | reverse complement strand
GCAGCAAAATAGAGCAGAATATTCCAACGGTCTTTATTCTGGATAAGAAAGGGACCGTTCAGTTCAAGTATATCAGCCAAAACACATTTGATCGTCCGGGCGCTGAATACCTGATGAAATTTATCGGCAGGTTAAATAAAGAATAGTTTTATCCAGTTCAGATTTTTTTTGTATCTTTTAAGCAAGAAAAGCTACTTGATTTATAGAAATAATACAGCATAATTTAAAATCGCATTATATTATTTGCTATGGAGTATGAGAATGGCTAAATTTAGCAGAAAAAATAGAGAATGGCTGGAAGAAAATTTTGCTGAAAGAGCAAATTTTAACCCGACAGAAAGGCTGCTTTACAGCCATGATATTGCTGCCATGCCCAGTCTCTTTAAGCCTTTGATCGGAAAGACTGTTCCGGATGCAGTAGTCCAGCCTGAGAACGAAAAAGAGCTGATTGAGCTAGTAACCTGGGCATCTAAAAATAAAATCCCGGTTGTCCCCCGGGGTAAAGGATCTTCAGGATATGGAGGAATTATACCCACACGAAAAGGTATTGTTATTGATTTTTATCGCATGAAACAAGTCGTTTCCATTGATAAGGAAAAAGAGCTTGTAACAGTCGAACCGGGAATAACCTGGGAACAGTTGGATAAGAAATTAAAGCCAAAAGGCCTGGTGATCCGCCTTTATCCCACCAGCTATCCATCGTCTTCTGCAGGAGGCTGGCTTGCGCAGGGAGGGGCAGGCATCGGATCCTATGAATACGGGTGGTTTTCAGATAATGTTGAAAGCGCCCGGATCGTTCTTCCTGACGGTAAAGTCACTGATATTTCCGGGGAAAAACTTGAAGTAGTGGCAGACGCTGAAGGTACGACTGGGATTTTAAGCCAGGTGACCGTCAGGGTTCAAAAACTTACTGATATCAAGGTTACTGCTTTTGCCTGCCCTGATGCTTATGCTATTACCCGGATATTCCAGGAATTGATCGACCAAAAACTCCCGATCTGGTCGGTTATTTTCATTAATCCCCGTATGGCAGAGATGAAAAACCGGGCGCCGGTCCACACCCATCACGGGCATCCGGTTGAAAGTAAGGTAATCCTGCCTGCTGCTTACATCGCCACACTTGCCTTCAGAGAGAAGGACCGAGAAGCAGTCATGGACAAGCTTCCTAAGATCATCAAAAAATGTGATGGTGAGATTCTAAGCCAGGCAATTGCAGACCATGAATGGGAAAACCGTTTTAAATTAATGATCGTCAAGCGTCTTGGTCCATCTCTTGTGCCTGCTGAAGTTGTGGTTCCCCTGAATAAGCTGGGAGATTTGATGGAGGAGATCGAAAAAAAGGTCAACCAGCCCGTGGTAAAAGAAGGGGTTATCATCAAAGAAGGTAAAGGCGGAAATCCAGAGGTTGTTATTCTGGGCTTTATTCCCAGTGACCAGCGAAAGTTTTCCTATAACTTTGTATTCGGGCTGGTGTTGACCATAATGAAGATTGCTAAAAAATTCGGCGGACGTCCCTATTCCACGGGTTTGTACTTTACCGGTGAAATAGAGAAGATCATGGGCAAAGAGCGCAGCCAAAAGCTCAAGGATTTTAAAAAGCAGATAGATCCAAAAAAAATCTTAAACCCGGATAAAGTTGTCAGAAAGAATATCGTAGCCAGAGCTCTCAGTATTGCTAAAATTTTTGAGCCCCTGGTAAGGCCTTTTGGAAATGCGGTAATCACTCGTGTGGGAGAATATTTTGATAAACCCGTGCGGGGAATTCCGGCGGATGTGGCCAGGTACGCTTATGGATGTTCACAGTGCGGCTACTGTTTGGACGAATGTGACCAGTTCTTCGGCCGCGGCTGGGAAAGTCAATCTCCACGGGGAAAGTGGTACTGGCTGCGCGAATATATAGAAGGAAAGGTTAAATGGGATCAATTTATGGTAGATACAATGCTGGTTTGTACTACCTGTGAATTCTGCAATTTGCGCTGCTCTGCCGCTCTGCCGATTGAGTCTTCTTGGATGAAACTGCGGGGAATACTGGTCAATGAGAATAAAGAAATGACATTTCCTCCTTTTGAGATGATGGCAGCCGCCCTTAAGGCAGAGGGCAATATCTGGGCCGGCTATCGCAAGGACAGGACCACTTGGTTTCCAGAGGAAATGAAAGAAAAACACGGACCTGAACATAAAAGTAAGAATGTCTATTTCGCCGGCTGTACAGCCTCTTATGTCGAACACGATATTGCTGCTGCTGCTGTGACTCTCCTGGATGCTGCTAAGGTTGATTTTACTTTCCTTGGGAACAAAGAAAACTGCTGCGGTACCCCCATGCTTGTGGCTGGCAAATGGGATTTGTTCGAAGATATAATGCGCAAAAACGTTGCTGCTGTAAAGGAGGCTGGAGCTGATACTGTTATTAATTCCTGCCCTGCCTGCGATATGATGTGGCGCCATACCTATCCTGAGTGGGCCGAAAAATTGGGAATGGAGTATGATATTGAAGCTAAGCATTACAGCGAAATTGTTTCAGATAAAATAAAAAAAGATGAGTTTAAGTTTTCCAATCCAATTAAAGGCAAAGTCACCTGGCACGTCTCCTGTCATATAGGACGAGTATCCGGAGTCTATGAGGAGCCCCGAGAGATTATAAAAGCTATTCCAGGGGTTGAATTTGAAGAGATGGCCCACAACCATCAGGAAGGGCACTGTTGTGGAAGTGTTCTGACCTTGCTAAAAGATCCTCCTATAGCGGCTGATATTGGAGAATCTCGTCTGCAGGAAGCGAAAGAAATCAATGCAGACACAGTTTTATCCTTATGTCCCTGTTGTGAGTTCCAACTTCGGATTACAAATGATAAAAAGGAAATGGGCCTTAAAGTTACAGACCTGGCAGCCTTTGCTTGTAAATCATTAGGGAAGGAATTTAAGGATCCAAATCCTGAAGTAGCCAAACAGTGGGCTGTTTTTGAAGCTATGATAGAACTTATGACACCCAAGGGATTTGCAGAGCTGATGAATTCTATGTGGCCTGAACTTTTAGATGCCATGCCTATGGGAATGGGAAAAATGATGAGGTTGATAGGAAAAACAGGAATATTCGGTGATTTTATGTTCACAATTATGAAACCTGTTTTTC
>JAUWTR010000309.1 GCA_030614645.1 Candidatus Aminicenantota bacterium | reverse complement strand
CTTGATAAGGCTTGGCATTTGTATAGTACTAAAATGATACTGTTTTGTCAATTTGCATTATAAACACTTCATTTACAATAGGGACGTTTTAATTCTGAGAGGATTCTCAGCGAACTGGCTGTTTAAAAGGATTAATTTTGAGATTACTCAAACTCCGGTTTGATATCGACCGGAATATCCTTCAGTTTGTCGATGGTCTTTTCCAGGAGCGGTGTCACCTTACCGTATCGGGGAAAAGGGGACGCACAATGAGATCTTCTTTATAATCAATAAGTTGCTACAAATATCTAGTCTTGAATAGACGTTATTTGAGATTTTTGGGGGTGAAAAATCAGCCCTAAAAAAGATTATTTTATATTGCAGGAACCTGAAATTCCTTATCATTTTCTTTGCCCTTAAAAAACAGGAATAAGGGGAAAAAACGCCACCTAATATAATTTATGTTATTGATAATATTGAACTTCTCATGGTGCGTCCCCTTTGTTATTGAATGACAGAAGAAGACCATATTTAACCTAAATCAGTATTTACTTCTTTTTTATTACAGGAGTTGTTAAAATTGAAAAGAAATCAAAGGTTTATATCAATGTCTGTAAAAAATATCACATCCCAAACAATCATAATTATAGGTATTGTTTTATTTTTGGCGCTTGTTTCTTTTTCCCAACAAAAAATCAAGGAAGAAAATCTTGCTCCCCACTACCAGGAATTTTTAAACATGACCCGATATATTATGCTTCCCCAAGAAAAAGATGTGTTCTTGCAGTTGACAACGGACAGGGACCGGAACATCTTTATTGAAAGTTTTTGGAAACAGAGAGATCCTACAGCGGGAACACCCCGTAATGAATACAAGGAAGAGCATTTCACTCGTTTTAATTATGCCAACAGCCGTTTCGGCCGCACGACTTCCCGTCCCGGATGGATGACGGATATGGGAAGGTTTTACATTTTACTTGGCTCCCCTATAAGCACGGAAAGATTTGAGGGCAGCAGTGATGTCTATCCTACTCAGGTCTGGTATTATTATGGAGATGAGGCCAAAGGTCTTCCCGCTCATTTCGCCTTAGTCTTTTATAAAAAAAGGGGAATGGGGGAGTTTAGTTTATATGACCCGGCATCCGACGGGCCTTCCAGCCTGCTTATAAAAACCGAGGGATTGGACTTGACCGATTTTTCCCAGGTTTATCAGCAAATATATGAGATCGAACCCACGCTGGCACCTGTGACCCTGTCCATGATACCGGGTGACATACCTTTCAACTTTCAGCCATCTTTGGATAACGCCCGTATTATGGAAAACATTTACACCGCCCCCTCCAAAGATGTAAATCCAGCCTATGCCACCCATTTTCTGGATTATAAGGGTATTGTGAGCACCGAATATATGACCAATTTTATAGAGAGCGCGGCCATTATCGCTCTGATCCGGGATCCGGTCATGGATGTTAATTTTTTGCATTTTTCACTGGTACCGGAAAAAGTGTCCCTAGATTATTATGAACCTAAGGACCAGTATTATTGCAGTTTTAAACTGGATGTCAGCCTGAGAAAGGAAAAGGAAATAATACTTCAGTATTCGCGGAGTTTGCCGATCTACTTTTCTCCTGAAAATATCGAAAGCGTGCAAGCGCATGGAATCTCGATTGAGGATACTTTTCCGGTCATCGAAGGGAATTATCAACTGGTTATTTTACTGCAGAATTCTGTGGCCAAAGAATTCAGCCTGTATGAAAAAGATATCGAAGTGCTGGGGGAGGGGGGAGAGCCCCGGATCATCGATCCCTTATTCGGATCGAAGTTTCAGACCTTTCAGACCGATCTGCATGTGCCGTTTAAAGTTCTGGATAGAAAATTGATAGTGGATCCCCGGAATACCTTTACCAAGGGAGAATCGGTTTCCATCTTGACGCTGCTTGCAGCCATTGGCCGGGAATTATGGGAAGACGGTTTGCTCAAGATAGCTATAACCGGCTCCCGAACAAATAATCCCTATGAGAAATCCTATACCTTGAGACTGAATAACTATCAATACGGCAAAGTTTTGAACTTGAGCCACTCCCTGCCTGCTGTGGAATTTCCTCCTGATTATTATGAACTTAAGATGATTTTAAGCGATGGTGAAGAAAATGTCGTGGATGAAAAAACCGGTTCTTTCATCATTTCTCCCAAGGAAAGTATAACGCATCCTATCGCCAATGCCAAAGCTTTCCGGATCTCCAATCGGTTTTTGTATTTTTACATGCTGGCTTCTCAGTATGAAAAGATCGGAGACTATGAGTCAGCTGGGAATTTTTATGAGCAGGCGTTTAATTTGAATCCGGAATATAAGGAAGGTGCGGTGAAATATGCCGCTTTTTTATTAAAAGCCGACCGCTATGAAAATGTGATCCGGGTAATAGAGAAATTCCAGGAAGATTCTGATCTAAAGTTTGATTATCATTTGCTGAAGGGGAGAGCATTTCAGGGATTGGAAAGATATCAGGAGGCCATTGCGAGCCTGCTTGAGGGAAATAAGATCTATAATGCGGACACGCGTCTGCTTAATTCCCTTGGTTTTTGTTATTATAAAACCGGGCAAAGGGATAAGGCTTTGGAAGTTTTAAGAATGTCTTTGCGCTTGAATACCGAACAGTCGAAAGTAAAGAATTTGATTCAAGAAATAGAGAAGTAACCGCAAACAAGGCCGGAGAGTTTAAAACCCTCCGGCCTTTTGATATTCTGCTGTTTTCCGCTCGGATTAGAACTTAAATCTTAATCCTAATCTAAAGATTCGGGGACTGACGTATTTATAGATCTGCTCGTAATTGGATTGGGTGATTACATCTTCCTGGGATGTCACTGTATTGGAGTTGAAGACATTAAAAAGATCGATAGATAACGTAAAACTCGCCCTCTGGACCCGGATGACCTTACTCAACTGAAGGTTCAGCATGGCAAAATTCGACAGGCGGAAAGTCCCATATGGGGCTGAGTAAACGGATGGAGTGTCATTGTTATTTGCGTCTGATCTTTCTATATCCAGTTCTTGGTAGATTTTACGCAAAATGTATCCGTCCCTGGCAATTAAGGTTCCCCCGAAGTTGATATCTAGAGGGAGCCGGACGGCAAATCCGAGTTTTCCCATCCAGCGGGGATTCATGGATTGATCTGTGCCGGCACTGCTGCCAGAGATATATCCTGCGTAATTTCCGTCAAGCTGTTCGATATTTGTGGGATCGTTATAGGATGCTCTTGTCGGGTAAAATCTT
>JAUWTR010000178.1 GCA_030614645.1 Candidatus Aminicenantota bacterium | reverse complement strand
TCATCCTTGCTCACGGTTTTCTTAATCAATTAACCTGATTCTTGCTTGCAGATCTTCAATTCACAAAAAAATACAGAATGGCCTGCATTATTTGTAAATTGACAAGCTGTATTTTCTTTAGTATAAATCCATTTTCCCATTTATGTTAAAAAAAAGAATCCTTCTCTCTGCCTCCCTTTTTCATGCCATCAACGATGGTGCCAGTATTACTGTCCCAATGCTCTTCCCCCTTCTTTACAGCCAGCAATTTCTTATAACTAAATATTCGCATATCGGGATTTTGGCTAATTTGGGACTATTAGTAACATTTACTTTTCAGCTCATTCTTGCCCACTATGCCTATAGATTTAAATATAAATATATGCTATTACTCAGCATCTCAGGAATCGCATTATTACTTTGGATAGTAACATTTTCATCATCTTTTGCTTCATTACTCATATTTTATCTGTTCCTGCGAATATCTCTGAGTATTTATCATCCCATGGGAATCGCTTCAGTATCGCGGAATCATCCTGATAAGGGGCTTGATTTTGCTATGGGCATCCAGAGCGGCTCAGGCAACCTTGGAGTTTTTATTGCTTTTATTTCAGTAGGATATATTTCTCAAAGCTCAGGCTGGAAAATGCCTCTATATATCTGGGCTTTAGCTGCGGTTATATTTGGATTCATCAGCTTTAGCTTACTGATAAAAAATCCTGATTCCTATAAAGGAACCAGCAAACCTGACATTTCGCTTTGGTTAAAAACTTTAAAAGGAATTAAAAATCTCATTCCGGGTTTTATTTTCGGGGGAGCATGCTGGGGCACAACTGTTTATTATGCCCCTTCTCTTTTTAACCACAAGTATCACATCACTCTGGGAAGAACAGGTATTTATTTGGCGGCATGGATTCTTTTGGGAACCATTACGCTGTATGCTTTTGGATATTTGTGCCTCAAAATCGGCCGTGCAAATATCGCCCTTATCAGCCTGGGAGGATCAACCCTGCTGGTTTTCCTGCTTGGGATCGCCCCATCTATTACTCCAGCGGTTATATTCCTGCTTCTTTTCGGGGCATTCCTATTTCTGCTTTTTCCAGCTTTTCAATCTTGCGTAGCGAAACAAGTGCCGGCTCAAAATCAAATTATTGCATTCAGCTTGGTTGCTAATATTCAGATATTGACAGGAGCTGTTGTGATCCTAATCTCCGGCTTTATCTCAGATATATTTGGTATTAACTACCCCTTTATTTTTTTAGCAATCCTAGGAGTTTTAGTCACTTCGTACTACCTTGCAAAACCCTTTAAATAGAAAATGAAATACAAACAAGCCCTAAAGATCTCATCTGCGACTATTGGCATCTCATCTAACAATCCTGAACTCCTCCTTCAGCTACCTCAAAAAATCGAAGTCAAATCTCTACTTACTGACTTCCATGCGGTCGAAGAAATCCCATTTTCCGAAAATCTTGACGGATATATTGAAGTTGAAGACTCAGAAACTCCCCTAAAATACACTCGAAAAAATTGCACTTTTAAAATAAAAGGTCCTTTATCAACGCTGCACCAAAGAGCATCTGACCTTAGATACTCTCTTTGGGGTAATCAGGGTCTGCTTTACAGATTTACACTTTATCTTCTTGAAAAAAAACACCGGATATATAACCTTCATGCTTGTGCACTTTATAACCAAGATAATGATTCCTTGTATGTGATTATTGGGGGGGCCGGAAGCGGAAAAACAGTTTACCTATTGTCCGGGCTGGAAAAAGGACTAAAACTTTTTTCAACCGAGACAGTTCATTTTCAGATAAAAAATAGTATTTCAACCTGGTTTATAGGTTCTCTAGTCGACAACATAAGGTTCGGCACACTTATCTATGATTTCCCCCGGTTTTTTCCTAAAGTCGAATCTCCATCTCAAGACAAAGTGTGGCAAGAAAAGATCGCTCTTGACTTGTCTACATATAAAACCAGCTTTTCTAAGATCACTGACCCCAATGAAATATATCTTATATTTCCCCGCCTTGAAGAAGGCCGAAAAAGATTGATCACTAACATTTTGGAAAATGAAAATAAAGCGATTAAACTGCTGTTTGATAATATTTCTCAAAAATTATCTGAAACATTTATTCTTTATGACAGCATTCCAGTAAGGGGATTTGAAGAAGAAGAAACCTCCTATCAAAGGCTAAAAAACCTTCAGCATCTTATAAAGATACCAAATTTATCACAGATCGCCATCCGGCTTTCGAATCCTAAAAACTGCTGGGAAAATCTACTACAAGGAGAAGATAAATGAACAAAGCATGGGAAAATGTAATCATAATGCCGGTTAAAGGCCGTACAAATAAGCCTAGAAAAAACGGCCTGACTATGGTGATAGATAAGAATATGGGTTTGTTAAGATTAAAAGACCTCATCTCTACTGCAAGTGATTACATTGATATAGTCAAATTGACTTTTGGGACTTCAGCATTTTACATGGAAGATCTTCTAAAAGAGAAAAATTCTATTTTAAAAGCCGCGGATATAGACATCATGCCGGGCGGGACATTCTTTGAGATAGCTGTTTGGCAAGGTGTTTTTGATAAATATCTCATTGATTCTAAAAAATTAGGTTTTACAGCTATTGAAATCTCAGATGGGACTATTAAGATGAACCTTTCAACTCGAAAAAATACAATAATAAAAGCACAGGAAGCAGGATTCAAGGTCTTTACTGAAGTCGGGAAAAAAGACCCCAAAGAAGCTTTGCCGATATCTGAAGTTCATAAAATAATCCAGGAAGACATAATAAACGGAGCCAAAAAAGTTATTATCGAAGCAAGAGAGGCTGGAAAAGGTGTGGGGATTTTTGACAAAAACGGAAAAATCAAACAGGATGAGATGGAAGATATCATTTCCGGTGTTGATGATATAACTCAGCTTATGTGGGAAGCTCCCCTTAAAAATCAACAACAGGCCTTAATAAAACGCTGTGGCCCCAATGTAAGCCTGGGAAATGTCCCCCCGGATGAAATCCTTGCCCTGGAAGCACTCCGCCAAGGATTGCGAGGAGATAGCTTAAAACAGGCATATCTTGCTGATATTAACTGGGACCGTTAAACTGGAGATAGTTGGTAATAAAATCAATCTAATTTTTGTAACAATAATATTAGTATGTCGTGCTCCCCCTCAGGTACAGTAAACTTAACAGATTTCCCCTTAAATACCTTTTTTGCCAAATTATCGATCAAAAGTTGATATTCTCCTTTAATTAAAAAATTGATTTTCAGCTTTCTTTTTTCAAGTGATTTCATTTCAAATGAAACTACATTATTTGAATAGAGAAAATGCCTGAAAACTGCACCTCCATTCGCTTTTAGAATTACCTCATCTTCTTCTCTGAGTTTTATTTTCCTTGAAGAGATATTAATATCATAATGCCTTCCCTGGATTGAAAGTCGTGAAAGCTCGGTTTTATGTTCGGGAGAAAGTATACCAAAACGGAATCCTTCCCAAGGAGTAAAATCTATAAATTCTTCCAGAGCGATCAAAGCAAACAAGGGGCTCCAACTCTGATATCTTTGCCCCCCAGCCTCGCCGGTTCTAGAATCAAAATTTTCTGGGCAAAGCTGGAAGTTTTCCCAGCTCCGCATAAAAAGTTCTGCACTTTTACGGGCAAAATTTGATGCTATCGCATCAAAACCATATGCCTTAAGCCCCTGATAAACCAGATAATTTGTAGGAGGCCAAATAGTTCCTCTCCAATACTGTTGATCAGAAAATGCAGGATCATCACGAGAGATGGTGGGAACAATATAGTCGCCCCAGAACTCATTTTCGTTTAGAAGATGTTTTACAATTCGTATAGCTCTATCCTTGTCAGGAATACGCGCTAATAAGGGATAAAAGTTAGAAGAGGCTTTTTTCTTTGAAAAACGCCCGTCCCAATGCCGGTCAAAATAAAATCCTTCCCTTTCATCCCATAATTCATCATTTATTAATTTTTTTATATCCTCGTATTCTTTTTTAAATAACCTGAAGTCTTCTTTTTTATTCAACACATTAGCGATCTGAGATATACACCAGGCATCAAAAGCATAAAGACAGTTAAGATCCAGGCAGTTCATGGTCATGGTTCCTGTCTTGTCATCAAATCCTGCTTCATCCCAATTAGGAAGGTCGTCCTGGCCGGATTCCCACATAGCTCGCTGTTTTCCCGAAGCTCCTTCTTCCCAGGAAGGGGAATTTACTGTTACTAGCTCCCCATCCGAACCCCACTCTAAAAGGCCGTCTCCATTCCCATCCCTGCGAAATCGAGTATTAGGTTTTCTTTCTTTCCAAAAAGAATGCCATTTTGTTAGGTAAGGATATGCAGATTTCAAAATATCCACATCTCCAATCTTTTGAAAAAGTTTTAATACGATAAACGCTCCAACTGGAGGTTGAGAGCGATCACGAGTACCCCCAAATCCTCCTCTCCAGTTCGGGATATTGCCGTTTGGATATTGAGTCTGCAAAACTGATTTAATAATATCTTTAGCGTGTTTGGAGCTTTCTATCGATACTTCAAGTGCATTAAAAAAAGAATTGCACGCAAATATGGTCCAGTAGTCCTGTCCTCCATCCGGCCTTGGGAAAATCCAGCTTCTTCCAGCCGGTGTATACAGCCGGTGATTTCCAGGCTGATAAAGAGTCGTCCAGAATATGCTATTAGTTATGGCCTTTTCAATACCTTTATAGAATCCATTGATCTTAACCCTGTTTTTGCTATATCTTCTCTCTTCTTCTTTTAAAAAATTATCAATTGTTTTGGAATTTTTGTATCTGTATATATGATTTCTTAAAATTTCAGCATCTTCCCCAAGTCCTGCCACAAAATATATATCCCTATCTTTTTTTGTCAAATAGGATATATTAAGTTCGCT